>NZ_JBEXUI010000053.1:0-50557 GCF_040614395.1 Nocardia sp. NPDC005998
AGCTCGACCTTGCCATGAAACCCATCATCGATCCCGGTTCCGTAACCGGGCGGAGTTTCACCCTTGGAATTGTCGCACCCGGCCATCAGCGGGACAGCGGCAGCAGTTGCCCCTACCGCGGCGAAGCCACCCAGAATCGAACGCCTGGAAAGCCTATTACCGGAAGGTAGAGGGGCGGAATTGGATTCGAGCGAAAACTGCTCGTCGGACCGGTCCATGATCAAATAACCAACCTTTCGATATCAATTCATGTAGGGCCATAACGTCAAGCGAATCGAAGTTTCCGAAGCGCAGTCAGAAACTGAAAAGCCGCCAGCCGATATGGCCTATGACGGTGACTCCTGGTCGCGGCCGTCGTGCCAGGTCACTACGGTCGGGCAGTCATTCGGGCAAGGCGCAACGGAACCCGAGGTGACACGTCGCCGTGTCCTCGGTCTGGCCCTGGCGCGCCGCCGGCCGATACCGCAAGCAATAGTTCGGTGCACACAGATACGAACCGCCCTTGACCACCCGACGCGGGAACCGCTCACCGAACTCCGGTTCTGGTGGCACGTCAGCGCGGGCGGCACTGGTCGCGGGTGCACAGCACGAGCCCGCCGCAGCACGGTGTTCGGGACGGAAGTAATCGGTGGTCCACTCCCACACGTTGCCCGCCACATCGAACAGTCCATACCCGTTGGGCGGGTAGGTCCCGACCTTGGTCGTGCCCGGCTGCGCCGCCTGACCCTTGCCCGGCAAGAACTCCCACGGAAACCGACCCATCCACGTATTGGCCATCCGCCGCCCCCGCGGGGCGAACTCCGCACCCCACGGGAAAGTCGCCGCGTCCAATCCGCCACGAGCGGCGAACTCCCACTGGACCTCGCTCGGCAGCGTCTTACCCGCCCACTCGGCATAGGCGACAGCGTCGGCATAGGCGACATGAGTCACCGGGTGGTGCGTGCGCCCATCCAGACTCGTGCCCGGCCCGCCCGGATACCGCCAACTCGCGCCCGGAACGTAAGACCACCACAGGTGCCAATCATCCAGTGGCACCGGTCCATCCGGCGAACGGAACACCAAAGCGCCCGGCACGAGATCCACAGGATCGGCACCAGGGAAGTCCGCCGGATCAAGTTCCCGCTCGGCCACCGTCACATATCCCGTCTCACGCACAAACCGGTGAAACGCCGCGTTCGTCACCGGATGGATGTCAATCCAGAACGACTCCACCACAACCTCACGCACCGGCTGCTCCTCAGGAAAGAAATCCAGCGAACCCATGGCGAACACACCGCCCGGGACCCGGGCCATACCCTTACGCCCGACCGCTACCGCATTACCCGACATCGTCCGTGCCTCCAGCTGAACCGATCAGAACCTCATGCACTCTCAGACAGTGCTGAGCCAACCTACTTCCGTCATCCGATGCGCTCAGCGACCCACGAAAGAGGGTTTCGATGCGGAGCGTGGTCTTCGGACAGCGCTTCATCTTCACGTCCGCACGGTGCGCGCCGGAAGTCGCCACATCGACGCGCTGCCGGTCCTGGCGACCGCCGCGAGCAACCGGCGTACGACTCGCGCCTTCCGCGGGCCGTACGGGTACCAGAGCGGTTCCCAAGGCAGGGGACGGATGCGCGGCGCGGTGACCGCCTGTTGACGCGTGTATTTGTGAAGGCCGGCGGCTCCGCCCAATCGTGCGCCGGATCCCGACCGCTTCCACCCGCCGTGCGGCAGTCCCATCTCGAAGAGATTGGTGACCGTGTCGTTGATGTTGACCGCACCGACCTCCAGCGCACGGGCGATCTGCGCGCCGCGGGCCGGGTCGCGGGTCCACACCGATGCCGACAAGCCGTACGCCGACTGATTCGCGCGTCGGATCGCCTCGGCGGCGTCGGCGACCTTCACGATCGGGATGGTCGGCCCGAAGGTTTCCTCGCGCAGGCAGGTCATCGACTCGTCGACGTCGACGAGCACGGTCGGCGCGAGGAAGGGCCCGTCGGCGTCACCGCCGCCGATGAGCGCTCTGGCTCCGGCGGCGACGGCCTCGTCGATGTGACGCTGCGCGATCGCACGCTGGGCCGGTGTGGCCATGGCGCCGATGTCGACGGAGTAGTGCATGGTGTCGTCGCCTTGGCGCAGCCCGGCGACGTAGTCCACCAGGTTGGCGACGAACCGGTCGTAGACCGGCGCCTCGACGTATACCCGTTCGACCGAGATACACGCTTGCCCGGAGTTGAGCAGTGCGCCCCAGGCGATTCCGCGCACCGCCCGATCCAGGTCCGCGTCCGCCAGCACGATCGCCGGATCCTTGCCTCCGAGTTCCAGGCTGTAGGGGATCATCCGGTCGACGCACCGGTGTGCGATGGCCTGCCCGGTGCGGGTGGATCCGGTGAACTGGACGTAGTCCACGTTCTCGACCACTGCGGCACCGGTCTCGCCAGTGCCGGTGACCACCGCGAACACCGCCGGCGCCCCGATCTCCTGCCAGCCGCGCTGCAGTTCCAGTGCCGTCAGCGGTGTCACCTCCGACGGCTTGAGCAGCACCGCCGCGCCGGCCAGCAGGGCCGTGATCGCATCCGCGCCGGGAATCAGCAGCGGGAAATTCCACGGCGAGATCACACCCACTACCGGGAAGGGACGGTGGATCCGCATCATCCGCTTCGGTGTGCTCAGCAGTCCCGACGGACGGACGCGTTCGTCGGCGAGGAACTCCATGGCGTGGCGGGCAAAGTAGCTGATCGCCTCGGCCACGAACGGCAGCTCGATTTCCGCTTCGGCGCGCGGCTTGCCCGACTCGGACTGCAGCACATCGGCGATGCGATCCCGTTCTGCGAGCAGCCACTCGCGCAGCTTGCGCAGCCAGCCGGCGCGGGCGGCGGGACCGATCGCCTCCCATTCCCGTTGCTGCTCACGCAATTCCCGGACGATCGCGGCCACCGCCTCGGGCCGCTCGTTCGGTACCGCTGCCAGTACTGTGCCATCGACCGGCGACAGCACCTCGATCTTGCCGGTCATGCCGCGCCACCATTGAGCCGCCGGTGATAGCGCTCCCGTAGTACGGGATCGACGTGCGTGGCACCGACGTCGATCTTCAGTGCATGTAGCAGCGCGTACCGTGCGCCGCTGGGCAGGATCGCCATCGACGCGAGGAGCTGGCCCAACGATTTCGGACTCACGGCGCGCCGCTTGCGTTTCGCGACCGCCGCGACGATTCCGTCGGCCACGTTCTCGGGATCGACGGTCGTGATGCCTTCCATCCACTTCGGTATTCGCGTTCCCGCGGACAGCTCGGTGCGCACCACGCCCGGCAATACGAGCGTGACGGCCACACCATCGGTGCGCAGCTCCCGCTCGAGCGTCTCGGTGAACCCGATGACGAAACGCTTTGTCCCGCAGTAGGTGGCCAGACCCGGCAATACCGTCACGCCGGCCAGCGATGCGATGTTGACAATGTGTCCGCCGCCCCGTGGCCGGAACCGCTGTACGGCGAGCCGGGAGCCGATGAGTACGCCGTTCACGTTGATGTCCACCATCCGCGCGGTCATCGCGGGATCCTCGTCGGAGAACAGTCCGGTCGGCATGATGCCCGCGTTGTTCACGAGCACGTCGAGCGGGCCCAGCTCGGCTTCGGCGGCGGCGAGAAAGTTCGCGAAGGAGTCCGCGTCGGTGACGTCGAGTGGCAGTCCGACGATGCGGGCGCCGGAGCGGGCGGACAATTCGGCGCCGGTCTCGGCGGCGAGCCCGGCATCGATGTCACCGATCGCGACGTCGGCGCCGGCGGCGAGGAACGCCGCAGCGGTCGCCCGGCCGATGCCACGGGCGCCGCCGGTGACGGCAATCACCTTGCCGCGCAAGCCTTGTGGTGAGAGATACGGTCGGGCCATCTCAGGCACCCTCTTTCGTGGTGTAGAGCGCGTCGATCTCGTTCGCGTATTTCGCCGAGATCCGGTTGTGCTGGAGTTTCATCGTCGGGGTGACCTCGTCTCCGCCGGGAGCTGCAGGATTCCGGAGCCCAGCCGCATGCTGTTGGTGCGGGCGGCGAGGTAGCCGAGCTGGCTCACCGCGTCGAAGCTGTATCCCTCAGGGAGAGAGGCGATGCCGAGCCCTGCGCTCTCGTAGTCGGCCAATTGCTGTGCGACGGTGTCTATTCCGACCTGAGAGTCGGTGCTGAGATGGAGATTGATGCCGATACGCAAGTTGGGGCCCTTCGGAAGACAGGTGGGAACGAGCTCGTTACCGGCTTACGACGCAGCGGGTTCGTCACCGGGCATACAGATCACGGGCGATGATCATCTTCTGAATTTGCGGCGTGCCGTCACCGATCTGGTAGCCGGATATATCGCGCAGCATGGCCTGCAACGGCATTTCCTCGGACCAGCCGATGTGGCCGTGCAGTACCACGCAGTCGTTGACGGCGGCCAACGCGACCTGCGGAGCCCACCACTTGAGCATGGCCGCCTGTGTGGTGTGCGGTTGGCCGGCCATGCGCAGGCCGAGGGTCTGGTAGGCCAGCGCCCGTACCGCGGAGATATAGGTGCTGTGCTCGGCCAGCGGGAACTGCACGCCCTGGTTCATCGCCAGCGGCCGCCCGAAGGTGGTGCGCTGCTTGGTGTATTCCACCGTCATGTCGATGGCGCGCTGCGCGGTGCCGATCACCATGAGCCCGATCAGGGTCCTGGTGAGGTCGAATTCCCGCATGATCCCGTGGAAGCCGGAGCCCGGTTCGAGCATCACGTAGGAGTCGGGCACGTAGGTGCCGTCGAAGGTCAGCGCTCCGCGGCCGATCGGCTTACAGCCCGGGTCCTGGAACGCCTGCCGCGCGATGGTCGGATCGTCCAGCTGCACGACGAAGGCACCGATTCCCTTGGCGCGTTTGCCCGGATCGGTCTGCGCGAGGACGACGGCGACATCGGCGTGCGGGGCCTGAGTGATGGAGGACTTCTCTCCGTACAGTTTCCAGCCGCCCTCGACCCGCTCGGCGCGGCAGGTCAACGCCGAGGCGTCGGAGCCGGTGGCGGGTTCGGTGAGTGCGGTGCAGCCGATGGCTTCGCCGGAGATGAGTTTGGGCAGCCAGTCTTCGCGCACTGCCGCCGGCGCGTGGGCGGCGAAGAAGCTCGTCTGCGCATTGACGAAGAAGTACGCCACCGCCATTGTCGAGCAGGCGTAGGCGATCTCTTCGGCGGCCAGTCCGAGGACGAGCAGGTCCGCGCCCTGGCCGCCATGCTCCTCCGACACGGCCAGTGCGGTGAGGCCCGCGGCGGCCAGCTCACGTAGTTCCGCGCGCGGGTATTCCGTGCTCGCGGCCCGTCCCAGCTGGCCAGGAGTGAACTTCTCGCGGGCGAATTTGCGGATGTTGTCGCGGAAGACGAGGTGATCCTCGTCGAGGATGAATGTGTTCATGATGGTCCGATCAGGTTGCGGGACTCGGAGATTCAGCGGCCGATGAGTGTGCCGTTTTCGGCGGCGGCGACCACCCCGGCAGGCGGTAGAAACCGGTCACCGAACGTCGAGGCGAGTTCCCGGGCGCGGGCGACGAATCCGGCGGGGCCACCGTTGTAGGTGTTGATGAACGACAGCGCACCGCCCGTTCCGGCCGGGAATCCACCCATGACGGAACCGATATTGGCCGTGCCGGCGGATTCGACGATGCCCTCCTCGAGGCAGGCGGCCACCTCCAGCGCCACCCGGAACAGGAACCGGTCGCGCAGATCTTGGAACGGGATGTCTCGGGCGGGTCCGAACGCCTCGCGCAGACCCGGCCACAGCCTGAGGCGCTTGCCGTCGGTGTAGTCGTAGAAGCCCGCTCCGGCGGCGCGGCCCAGGCGCTCGAACTCGTCGACCATGCGGATCACGACACCCTCGCCCGCAGTGCGGTTGTCCGCCCCGCCCGCCGCGGCCTCCGGGTCGGCGATGATCTGCCGTGACAGCGACAGGCTCACCTGGTCCAGTACCAGCAGCGGCTGGGTCACCATGCCGTTCTGCATGGCGGCTTGTTCGATCGAGGTAGCGGGCACGCCGTCGGCGACCATTTCGCATGCCTCGAACGTCGCCGCCATGAACAGGCGCGTCAGATAGAAGCCGCGGCCGTCGTTGACCACGATCGGCGTCTTGTTGATCAGGCGGACCGCGTCCACCGCGCGCGACACCGTTTCCCGGCTGGTCAGCTTGCCCTTGACCACCTCGACCATCGGCATCTTGTCCACTGGCGAGGAGAAGTGCATGCCGATGAATGCCTCCGGCCGGGTTACTCCCTCGGCGAGTCCGGAGATCGGAATCTGCGAGGTGTTCGACGCCAGCAGCGCCCCGCCGTCCAGCACCGGCTCGACCTGCCCGTAGGTCTTCTTCTTGAGCTCGGGATCTTCGAATACGGCCTCGATCATCAGATCCGCGCCGACCAGGTCGGCGTCGTCGGCGGTCGGCGTGATGCGGGCGAGCAGCTCATCGGCTCGCTGCTGGGTCCATCGGCCTTTGGCGACCGCGGCTTCGACCAGCATGCGCGAGTACGCCTTGCCACGTTCGGCGGCCTCCGGCGAGATGTCTTTGAGGGCTACGGCCACACCGGCTTTGGCGTATTCGTAGGCGATGCCCGCGCCCATCATGCCTGCGCCGAGTACCGCCACCTTGGTCGGGCGGAAAGGCGCCGCCCCGGCGGGGCGGTCGGTGTTCCTGTTCGCCTCCCCGAGGTCGAAGAATGCCTGAATCCCATTGGCGGTCAGCGGATTCAGCGCCAGATTCACCAGGTATCTGGTCTCGATCGTCGATGCCGCGGCGAAGCCGACGAGGCTGCCTTCGGTCGCGGCGGCGATCAGATTGCGCGGGGCCGGCAGATCGGCTCCCTTGAGCTGCTTGCGCACGGTGGCCGCCAGTGCCAACACCTGCTGCGACAGTTCGGTCTCGGTGGCGCGTCCGCCTGGCAGGGTGTAGCCCTTCCGGTCCCATGGCTGCACGGGAGCCGGGTTGGCGGCGATCCACGCCCGCGCGGCCGGCAGCAGTTCGCTATCGGTGCCGACCACGGCGTCGACCAGTCCAGCCGCGAGCGCCTTGCGCGGGCTGAACTTGGTGCCCTTCAACAGCACGTTCATCAGCGCGCCTGCCAGGCCGAGCATGCGCACGGTCCGCACCACTCCGCCCGCGCCGGGAAGCACGCCGAGGGTCACCTCGGGCAGGCCGATCTGAATTCCAGGCCGATCCACGGTCACTCGATGGTGGGTGGCCAGCGCCAGCTCGAGACCACCACCGAGGGCGGTGCCGTTGATCGCGGCCACCACCGGCTTACCCAGGGTCTCCAGCCGCCGCAGCAGCGCCTTGGCTCCGTCGAAGAAGTCGGCGATCCGCGCCGCGTCCGTGCTCTGGAGCAGCGGCCCGAGCTCCTTCAGATCCGCACCGGCGCTGAAGATTTCCTTACCGGAGGTGATGATGACACCGGCATAGCTCGCTTGTTCGGTCTCCAGCCGATCCACGGTGTCGGCCAGCGACTGCCGGAAGGCGGCGTTCCAGGTGTTGATGGCCTGGGAGGGGTCGTCGATGGTCAACACCACGATGCCGTCCGCGCCCAGCTGCCAGTCGATGATGTTCTCGGTCATAGTCTTTACAAGTCCTCTCTGGTGCGGCGGATCAGCTCAGGCGCTCGACGATGGTGGCGATGCCGATGCCGCCGACCGCGCAGAGCGTGACCATGCCGTAGCGCTTGCTGGTGCGGTCCAGTTCGTCGATGACGGTGCCGAGCAGCATGCCGCCGGTCGCGCCCAGCGGGTGCCCCATGGCGATGGCACCACCATTGATGTTGATCTTGTCCACATCGATGTCGAACTGCTGGGCGAAGGTCAGCACCACGGCCGCGAACGCCTCGTTTACCTCGATCAGGTCGATGTCGTCGATGCTCAGTCCGGCTTTGTCCAGCGCCTTGCGGCAAGCCGGGTATGGGCCGGTGAATCCGATCGTTGTGTCGGATCCGGCGACCGCGGTGGCCACGATCCGAGCGCGCGGGGTGAGTCCGAATTCCGCGCCGATGCGGGCGTTTCCGATGGCGAGCAGCGACGCGCCATCCACGATGCCCGAGGAATTGCCCGCAGTGTGCACGTGCTCGATGCGCTCGAGCTCGTGATAGCGCTGCAGCGCGACAGCGTCGAAGCCGCCGTGCTCACCGATCGCCGCGAACGCCGGCTTCAGCTTGCCCAGAGACTTCACGGTGGTGTCCGGACGAATCAGTTCGTCGTGCTCGAGCACGACGACACCGTTGAGGTCCGCGACCGGTATGACGGCATCCTTGAACCGGCCTTGCGCCCATGCTCGGGCCGCGTTCTGGTGTGAGCGCGCCGCGAAGGCGTCGAGATCGGTGCGGCTGAAGCCGTACTTGGCGGCCAGCAGATCGGAGGCCGGTCCCTGTGGAATGATCGGAGTGCGCTGGTACGCATTGGGATCCGAGGCGACAACCATGCCGCCGTCGGAGCCCATCGGAACCCGAGACATGGATTCGACGCCACCGGCGAAGATGAGGTCCTCCCAGCCCGAAGCGATCTTCTGGGCGGCGGTGTTCACCGCTTCGAGTCCGGAAGCGCAGTACCGATTGAGCTGCACGCCCACTGCGGTCTCGCCCAATCCCGCACGCAGCACTGCCATTTCGGCGATGCCGAAGCCCTGCTCGCCGACTGCGCTGACACAACCCAGGATCACGTCGTCGATGCGCCTGGCGTCGATGCCCTCATTGCGTCGCAACAGCTCCCGGATCAGCCCGGTGGCGAGCTCGACCGGCGCAATCGTGTACAGCGCGCCGGTGGGCTTGCCCAGACCACGTGGAGTGCGAATTGCGTCGTATACCAATGCTTCTGTCGTCATTGCTTCCTGTTTTCCGTTCTGTCGCTTCGGATTCGACGCGACGGTTCCGCCGAATGGAAATGGCTGAGCGGCAGCGTGTTCAGGCCTGACCATGCTCGTAGAGGGCGTCGATTTCGCCTGCGAATTTCTCGGCGATGACGTTGCGGCGCAGCTTCATCGTGGAAGTGATCTCGTCGCTCCCGGGTTCCCAGAACACCGGCAGCAGGGTGTATGCCTTCACCTGCTCGACTCGTGACAGTCGCGCGTTGGCGGTGGCGACGGCCTCGTCGAGCTGCAGGCGGACGGCTGGATCAGCTGCCAGCGCGCGCGGCGAAGGATCAATACCGTGCTCGGCGGCGAATGCGGCCGCCGCCTCGGGTTCGAGGGTGATCAGCGCGGTCACGTACTTGCGCCGATCACCGATAGCCACCACGGACCCGACCAGCGGGCTCGCCGCCCGGATCGCGCTCTCGATATTGGCAGGAGACATGTTCTTGCCCGCGGAATTGATGATCAGTTCCTTCTTGCGATCGATGATCGTGACGTATCCGTCGGTTTCGATGACCCCGACATCACCGGTGTGCACCCAACCGTCGGTGGCGACGGTCTCAGCAGTGCGGACCGGGTCGTTGCGATAACCCTTCATCAATCCGGGTGTGCGGACCAGCAGTTCACCGTCATCGAGGCAGCGCATTTCAACCCGGCTCAGCGCTGTGCCGACGGTGCCCACCCGCTGCGCACCCGGGCGGTTGGAAGTCGCCAAGCCGATCTCGGACATGCCCCAGGCCTCGGCCACCGGAATCCCGAGCGCCAGCAGGAATTCCACAGTCTCCAGAGTGATCGGTGCGGCACCGGTGTAGGCGATGGTGGTCTGGTCCAAGCCGATTTGTTCCAGCAGGCGTGCCAGGACCAGACGCTTGGTGAGCAGATGTTGTAGCCGCAGCAGTAGCGGGACGGGTCGGCGCGCGAGATCCGCGGCAACCTTGCGATGGCTGACCTCCAGCGCCCACGCCGCCACCTTGCCGCGCAGTCCCGCCTCCTCGGCCAGAGCGGCGCGCACGGCCGCCTCGACCTTGTACCAGAGCATCGGTACGGTGACGAACACCGTCGGACGCACCACCGGCAGAGCCGCCGCGAGGTCCTTGCTGTCGGGCACCGTATATACCGCCGCCCCGGTGATGGCGGGCATGTAGTGGGCAAGCCACCGGTTGATGGCGTGTGCGTCGGGAAGGTAGGACACCACCCGTCCGACGCATCCCGACGCGAACTCCGGAATCCCGAGCATCGCTTCGGTGCCGAATATGGCGTTGCGATGTGACATCTCGACGCCCTTCGGGTCGCCGGTGGTGCCAGAGGTGTAGATGATGGTGATCGTGTCGTCCGCTCGGACTGCACGCCAACGGGATTCGAAGTCGAACTCGGGGTCGCCGAGGGCTTCGAGCTCCGCCAGCGTCATCGTGCCCGCCGGGGCGTTGCCGAGGCAGATGATGTGCTCGACGCGGCTGTCCACCTTGGCTCCGAGCACCCGCTCCAGGAATTGCTCCTCGCACACGACGACGCGGTTCGCCGCATTGCTGAACAGGTAGGCGATTTGTGCCGGGGCATTGGTGTTGTAGACCGAGAAGGGGATCGCGCCCAGGTGGTACGCGGCCGCATCGATCAGATTGAACTCCGGGCGGTTGGTCAGCATGATTGCGACCGTGTCGCCGTGCTGAACGCCGAGTGCCGCCAGCCCCGCGGCGAGCCCGCGCACTCGAGCACCGTATTCACCCCAGGTCAATGCGGTCCCGCCGTCGAGCGTGCGCAGCGCGATATCTCCGGCGCGAGTCGCGCAGGTGTGCTGGAACAGCTCGCACAGCGAAGCTGCCCGTGACAGCCGCAACAGGGTGTTCGAAGTGCTCATGGCGGCCAGTGTGCTGTGACACGAGAACGGGACGCTTGTACCGTGAGTCACAAAGCCGTCGGTGGCGGTTGTGCCGACGCCACGGTCTGTAATGTGCCACCGACGCCACCTGTACATCGACGTACGCCCGGGAGAAATCGATATGCGTCAACCCCGTGACCTGGTCGCGGAGGCCAAAGCCTGGTTCGAATCGTTCGCCTACCGTGAGGTGGCCGAGCCGGAGTTGACCACCCTGTCCGGGCGAATGATCGACGCCATTGCCGCCGACGCACCGGAGATCGGATCCGACGCCGCACTTCGGCCGGCGCTTCGGGTCGCGGTACACGACGGTGTCGGCGCGTACTTCAGTCAGGGCCCGCATGAACGCCCAGGCGATATCGATTTGCCCACTACGGCCAAAGCCCTCGGGCGCGCACTGGCCCGGCGTGGCTATGACATCGCCCTGCTGCAGCGCTGCTACCGGACTCTGCAGCGCATTGGCTGGGCCGAGATCATGACCTCGGCCTGCCGCGAGATCACCGATCCGGAGTTGCTGCCGGTGGTGCTGGATCTGCAGTGGGATCACTTGAGCCGCACCATATCCCGGGCAACCGAACGGGCCGAGATGGCCTTCCTCGACGAGATGCGGCGGCAAGCGAGCAGCGTGCTGACCCGCAGGCGCGAGCTCGTCGAGGCGATATTGCGCGAGGAGGCAGTCGATATCGAGCGCAGCACACGGCAACTCGGGCACAACCTCTACGTCCAGCAGACCGGCCTGATCATTTGGACTCTCGACCCCACCGAGGACGATGCCACCGCACTGCTCGAGAAGCTGGCGATCGAAATCGCGACCGCGCTCGGCGCTCCACGTCCCCTGACGCTGCCCGCCGGCGGTCGGATGCTCTGGGTCTGGCTGGCCACGCCGGAGGTGCCCGACCTCCGGGAGATCGCTCGCCTCCAGGTATTCCAGCACCGGGAACCGGTCGTGCAGCTGGCCGCCGGGGTGCCCGCCACCGGCGTGGAAGGATTCCGTGTCAGCCATCAGGAGGCACTGCGGGCCTATCGGATCGCCGCCGAGACCGCCCCCGCGCCGGTCACCCTGTACCGCGATGTCGAACTCATCAGCTGTCTGGCCGCCGATATCGCCGCGCTGTCCCGGCTGGTGCGGCGCGAATTGGGCGGTCTCGCAGAGCGGGGCGCGGCGGCCGCGCGGCTGCGCAACACCGCACTGGTGTACCTCGAGCAGGGCAGTATGGCCAGGGCCGCCGAGGCGCTCGGCGTGCACAAGAACACGGTGCTCTACCGGATACAGCAGGTCGAACAGTTACTGCCGCAGCCACTCGACGAACACAAGATGCCCTTGGAGGTTGCTCTCCGAGTCGTGGCCGCGCTCGGTGAACGGGTGCTTCCGGAGTGACCGCCGCGCGAAATGCGCGGCTGCCGGTCTATTTCGGTCAGGCGGTGAGTGCCGCTCAATCGGTGCGGCGGGACCACGTCGGTACTGCCAGATGCGATCAAGAGTTTGTCGAGACTTCTGCCACTGAGGCGCATCCCGCCCATGTGTTCGGCGAAAGCCCGCGGGGCGACGGTGCCTACGGTAGTGAGCACTCCGCCTCGACAATATCTGCCACGCCGACACGATGAGGACATGTGGGTGCGCGGAATGCATTGTCGGCCCAGGTGTGTCGCGCTCGATGCGCTGTGTCCGTGGTGATCGTGGCTTGGTCACAGCGTCTTGGATGAGGTGCGGCAGGGCGGGATGGTCGCGCTGGGTTCCAGCGAACCGGTCGTCATCGCTGTGGTAGGGGCGAATCTGCAATACGGGGCCCACGTCATCCGGTTATGAACGCCGACCAGGCGGATAGGGCGGCACATTCGTCAGTGACGCCAGCGCTGCACTGCCTCAACGTGGACCGGACGGCCCTGTTCGGCCTCGCGATCGGCGTGATCTCGTTCCACGAGGGGAAGCAACGCCAGGATGTCCTTGCGAGAGTTGATCATCAGCTTGGACAGAATCGCGGCGATCTGTGAGTCGACGGTGCGTGCGGAGGTTCTGCGGCGTGTGGCGATCGTGGTGTTGGTCAGCCCGGCGGCCGCCAGCACCGCGACCTCCTGCTCCGCGCCTGTCAATTCGTCCCATCCGGCCGAGCCACCGTGTTCGATGTCCATCCGGGCAGCGGGCCGAATGTTTACCGTCACATGCTCTTCGACGAGCAGGGCCACGTCGGATATCTGCTCTCCTTCCCGGTGCGCGGATTCGAACGCCTTGTGCCCCAGGATGTCTCGTGCGACCTCGATCGCCTCGACTGTCATCTGCTCAAAAGGCCCCAGATTCGACAGGTCGATGCCCACCTGCTGTCGCAATGCTGCAGTTCCACCCGCCATCCGCGCGATCACGCGCGCCCGCTGCACGGTTTGGTCCCGGGTAACCTCGTCCGTCTGGTCGGTGATCATCCGCGCCAAGATCCATGCCCGAATCTCCACGCCCCACACGGAGCCCCATTGGTCCCGCATCGGAATCTGAAATGCCAGCCCCGCATCGCACAGGGCCAGGGCTTCATTCGCGTCACCGTGCGCGGCCACCGCGATCGCGCAGGCGAGCCGGGCCCACGAAATCGCCCACTGTGCTCCCGCGGCCACGCTGCAGTCCAGATGTCGACGGGTCCGGCTCAACGCCTGCTCCGCGGTTCCGTGGAAGGCCGCCGACAACGCTTCGAACAGTCCGGCCATGGAGGCCCCGCCGAAATCTCCTTCGGCTGTGAACTTGGCGCGGGCCCGGGCCAGCAGCACCGTGGCTCTGGGATCGCTGTGCACCAAGAGCAACAGACTGCCCGCGAGGTATTCGACAGAGGGCGGCAGACCGAGATCCGCGCACGGATCGTCGCGCCACCGAACTCCTTCCGTCGGCACGACGCAGACGGCGACACACTCCTCCAGCAGTCGTTCAGCGTCCTCCGGTAGTCCTTGACATAGACTGATCCACCCGATCAGCGCACGTGCCCTCACCTCGAGATCGGTTGGGCAGCAACCCTGTTGGACGGCGGCGGCCAGGCTGCTTTCGGCCAATCTTCGTGATTCTCGCAGCGAGCCGCGAATGAATGGAACCCGCGAGGCGATGAGGCCGGCCGCGATCTCGGCACCGATCACCGCCTCGTCAGGGTGACCCATGCTGCCACTGACAGCAATCGCGACGTTGTCCCAACTGGCGCGGGTCCTCGCCAGCAGTTCTTGCTCGCGGGAGCTGACCCAACCGGTGCACAGCGCGGCTACTTCGTCGCGATAGTAACGGCGGTGGTGTTCGGTGAGCAGGCGGTATTCGCTCTCGCTCCGCTCCAGCAGCCGTTCGTGCGCGAACACCCGGAAGCTTTCCAACAGCGAGTACCTTGCGGTTTCGGCGCCGACATGAAGAGCGACCAGCGAACGATCGACCAGCTGTTCCAGCAGAGCTTCGATCTCACGCGCGCCCAAGCCGTCCGGTTCGGTGTCGGCGCAGACCGCTTCGATCGTTTCGAGGCTGACACCGGCATCGAGGACGGCGGCCCCGGCGGTGTCGGTGTCATCGGGATGGATGTCATATCCCGCGGCGAAGACCGACATCCGTTCGAAGAGCAAGCGCTCCTTGCGGCTGCACAGCTCGTACGACCAGCCGATGACCGTGCTGATGTCTCGGTGCCGCTCATCGCGTCCGACACGGAATCCCGGCGACCATCGCAACCTGCGATCGGCATGGAAAGTGTCCAGGTCACGCAGGATCATCGACACCGTCTGATACCGAAGGCGAGCGGCGGCCAATCGGATGTGCAGCGGGTAATTGTGCATGTGGCGGCAGATCGGCTCGACCAATTCCGCTTCGGCCGCGGACACCGGACGACCTGCCAGCTCGGCGCGCTGCTGGAATAGTGCCACTGCCTGGCCTCGCGACAGCGGAGGGATCGTCACGACCTGCTCGTCGACCCATCCGATCGCGGTCCTACTGGTGGCCAGCACCACCAACCCTGGTATGGCGTCGAGTAGTTCGGCGACCACCTCGCCGACCGCATCGAGCACGTGCTCGCAATTGTCCAGCACCAACACCGAGGGCCGCACCCGACCGACCGTATGGGTGCGGCCGATAGTGTCGATCAATACCTGCCGTCGAGTCCTACCGGAGAAGTCGCTATCGATCATCGCGGTGACGATCTCGTCCTCGACCGCGTTCGCATCGGCGTTCGGGCGCAGCCTGGCCAGATGCACCCAATGCACCTGCAGCCGACGGGCTTTGCGCAGCCGCGTTGTCACCGCCGCGGCGAGACGAGTCTTTCCGACACCACCCGGCCCGACCAGAGTTACCATTCGGGCGGCATTCGCCAGCACCGCGACGATGCGCTCGAGTTCACGTTCCCGTCCCACGAACCCGTCGTTGGTCGTCGGTATACCGACGTCGAACAAATCAGGTTCCAGCGACATGTCGGGAAATCTTAATGGCTACTTGGAGTGTCGTCCCAGTGACTTCGAGTAACGGGTCCAATCCGCCCCTGTCGGTAGATCCCCGACGGACCTGCTGATGCGCCTGGACCACCTGTTCGCTAACTTGTGGCTCCCAGTTGCCCAGAACATCGGAAGGGAACCGGGTTGCTCGCAGCGCATTTCGACGCGGTACGTGGTCGAGTCGCTCAGCTATCAGCTGGCGATGTCCGATCCAAGGCAGCCATCGGCTCTGGGAATCCTTCGTAGATGTGACGTGGATCGAGACCGGCGCATCTGGTCGGTTCCGGCTACGGGGCGCTCAGTTGTGTGGTGGCCGCGGCCGAGAGACCGCACGACGCGGTGGAACCTGCTGACCTCGGCACGGGCCGGTGCCGGTCAGCTGGACTTTTCACGTCGGGGGGCGAAGGTGTAGCTGAAAGAGATCAGGAAATCGATGACGACGACGATGCCCCACGGGCCCAACACCATCCACAGCGGTGCGGTGCGCGCGGTGTCGCCGACCAGCAGAGTGAAGACGGCGAGAACTCCAGCCGCGACGACGTAGGCCGCCAGGTGCCGGAACCATTGGGACCGTTCACGAGCGGCATGGGCGCGTCCGGTCTTGGGAGGCCGTTCCGGGCGCGGACCTCCGGCGAACCGGTAGGCGAAGCGCTGGTCTGCCCAGTCGATCATCTGCGGTCCGAAGGCCACGGACACTCCGATATAGATCGCGGCGAGCCCGTGTGCTGTACCCGCCTGCCCGCCCGTGCGCAGGTCGATCACCGACACCGCCAGCAGCACCACGTCGACCAGCGGCACACAAGCCAGCAGGATCGTGCTCAGCTGCCGCGCCGAGGTCAAGTACCGGACTGCGAGGCCGAGAAGCAGCAGCGCCCAGAACCCGATCTCACACCCGATGATCACCGCAATCATGGCATCCCCCTTTTTCGCACGGTCGTGTTGAAACAAAATAGCACGACCGTGTGAAAATAGTCTCGTGCCCAAGATCGTGGATCACGGCGAACGCCGCACCGAACTTGCCGAAGCCGTCTGCCGGGTGATCGCGCGCGACGGAGTGCAGGAGGTGTCGGTGCGCACGGTGGCCGCCGAGGCGGGGTGGTCCACCGGCACGCTGCGGTACTACTTCACCAGCCGCGCCGAACTGCTGGCCTCGGCGTGCGCACTGGTCATCGAGCGCGTTAGCGCGCGGATCGGCGAACTTCGGCAGACCGGAGACATCCGCTGGACGGTCCGCGCCGCGCTGTTGGAGACCATGCCCCTGGATGCACGCCGCCGCACAGAGGAAACCGTTGCCTTCTCGTTCCTGGCGCTCGGCCTGGGCGATCCGGCGCTGGCGGCGGTCCAGCGCACGCATTTCGAAGCGATGTACCGCCTCTGCCGTTCCCTGATCGACGCCCTCGGTGACCTGAATCTCCTGGCGGACAACGCAATTCCTCGTGAGGCTGCGGCACGGCGGCTCCATGCCGTCGTCGACGGCCTCGCCCTGCAGGGACTCGCGAGGCATCTCGATCCGAAAGAGATGACCGCACAGCTCGACTCATATCTGAACGACCTGATCGTCCCTGAAAATTGAGCATGCGGCCCGTGCGTCGCCATAACTTCCAGACCGCTCCATGGTCGTGCGCCCGGCCCTGACCCTCACAGACGCACGATCGCTTCCGTGGCCCCGACGATGCTCCGGCACCAGCAACAACCCCACCAGGGTGGTCACCGGCCCCTCGGCACACAACACAGCATCACAACTCGAACAAAGCCGACCGCGCGGCCACGCACCGATACAACTCCTGCCCGAACGCCGACGGGTCCCCACCCGCACCGGCGCAGCCGGTGTCATGCACACTGTTCATCGAAGCCCTCCGTTATCAGATTTGTTCTGTCCCAAGACAAATCATCACCCCAGGGCTTCATCCCATGATCAACCGGAGCACGAACTCAAACCTTAAATCTCGAGCTGAGACCCTCACGAACAACAGTTTCGGTGAATTCGGTATTCACCGATATGCGGATTCTTGTCCCTGGCGGTCATCACGGTTGGCAAATGACACCTCGCAGGCGCTCGGTCCGTCATCGCGACCGGGACGCCCGCCGACGGGATTCACGAGTGGCGCGTTCGCGTTCCGCCGACGGTAGTAGCGCCAGGATGTCCCGGCGAGAGTTGATCGCGAATTTGGACAGGACCGAAGCGAGTTGCGCATCGACCGTGCGGGTCGAGGTGCCGCGGCGTGTGGCGATCATGGCGTTGGTCAGGCCGGTGGCCGCCAGCACCGCGACTTCCTGCTCGGCGCCAGTCAATTCCCTCCACGCGGGGTGCCCGAGCTCGGTGGACGGCCGGCCTGTGGGCAGCTTCTGCGGCGCCACCAAACTGTCGGCGAGCACGACAACGGTCGGCATCTGTTCTCCCTGACGAGCCATGGCGTCGAACGCCTTGTCTCCCAGGACTTTCCGAGCGATGTCGATCGCATGGCGCGTCCTAGCGGCGAAGGGCTTCAGATTCACGATGTCGAGTCCGATCTGCCTGCGCACCGGCTCGATGCTGCCCGACACCTGGGCGATGTCGCTCGCCCATCGCACAACGTGGTCTGTCACCGGGTCAGTGCCCGAGCTGCTGATGAGCTCGGCGAGAGCCCAGGACCGAATGTGTATGCCCCACACACAGCACCATTGATCCCGCATCGGAATCTGTTGCGCCAGACCCGCATTGCACAGCGCCACGGCCTCAGTCGGGTTGCCATGCTCCGACAGCGCGATCGCACGGGCGAATTGGGCATGGGAGGTTGCCCATTGGGCGCCCGTTGCCACGGTACCGGCCATGTTCTCCCCGGTCACCCGCAGGGCCTGGTCCGCGGTCCCGTAGAAGCAGGCTGCCAACGCCTCGAACAGGCTCGCCATCCCGGCGCCACCCAGATGACCTGCCGCGGTGAACTTGGTTCGGGCGCGAGCCAACAGCGCAATGGCTGCCGGGTCGCCATCGGCCAGCAACAATTTGCTGCCCCACAGGTAGTCCACTTCGGGTGGCAATCCGAGATCAACGGTCGGGTTCGCACGCCAATCCGCATGTGCCGCTGCTCCGAGGCACGCGTCGATGCACCGCGCCAACAGCATTTCGGCATCGTCGGGGAGTCCCTGGCACACGCTGAGCCATCCGATCCACGCGTGCGTCGATATCTCCAACTCGGTGGGGCAGCGTCCGTGCTCGAGGGCCGCGGCCAGGCTGCGTTCGGCCAATCTGCGGAATTCACGCAGGGAACCACGCAAGAAGGGCAGCCGGGACGCGATGAGATCGACCGCCATTTTCGCCCCGATCACCACCTCGTCGGGGTCACAGGTGCTGCTACTGATCGCCGCCGTGATGTTGTCCCATTCCGCGCGGGCCCGAGCCAGGAGTTCCTGCTCGTCGGAGGTGACCCAGCCGGTGCACAGAACCGCTACGTGCTCGCGATAGTGGTGACGGTGGCGGGCGGCGAGCAGGCGGTGTTCGGCCTCGCTGCGTTCCCGCAGGCGGTCGTGGGCGAACATGCGGAAGCTCTCGAGCAGCGAATACCGCACGATTTCGGGGCCGACATGCAGCAAGACCAGAGAACGGTCGACCAATTGCTCGAGCAGGGCCTCGATTTCGTGTGCAACCAAGCCATCGAGATCCGCACCTGCGCATACGATCTGGATCGTTTCGAGGTCGGCACCGATATCGAATATGACGGCTTCTCGATCGGTCTCGGCGTCGTCGGGATTGATGTCATATCCGGCCGCGAAGACCGACAGGCGTTCGAACAGCAGCCGTTCCTTCGGGCCGCACAACTCGTATGACCAGCCGATGACGGTGCCGATATCGCGGTGCCGTTCAACGAGGCCGGCCCGGAATACCGGTGACCAGCGCAGCCGGCGATCATCCAGGGTTCCGCCGTCGAGGTCACTCAGGATCGCCGGAAGCGGCTGGTAGCGCAGTCTGGCGGCGGCGAGTCGGATATGAAATGGGTAAAAGTGCAAATGCTGGCAGATCTGCTCCACCAAGCCCGCATCGGCGGCGGATATGGGACGACCGGTGAGTTCGGCGCGCTGCCGGAACAACGCGACGGCCTGATCGCGGGCCAACGGCGGGATTGTGACGATTCGCTCCTCTACCCAGCCGATCGCCGTCCTGCTGGTGGCCAGGATGATCAATCCTGGTATCACGGCAAGTAATTCAGCGATCACTTGGCCGACCCCATCCAACACGTGCTCACAGTTGTCCAGCACCAGGATCGTGGGCAACACCCGTCCGGCCGCATCGTTACGGCGCAATTTGTCGACCAGTGACTGGACCCCGGACCTGCTCGAGAAGTCGCCGTCGAGAATGGCGGTGACCATCTCCTCCTCGACCGCGCAGGCCGTGGCGTGCTGAGGCAGCTTGGCCAGGTGTACCCACGGCACCGGCAGATGGCCGGACCGACGCAACCGCGCGGTCACCGCCGAGGCGAGACGTGTCTTCCCGATGCCTCCCGGCCCGACCAATGTGACCATCCGGGCGGAGTCCGACAGCACGGCAGAGATGCGCTCGAGCTCTCGTTCGCGCCCGACGATCCCTTCGTCGCCGATCGGGATACCGACGTTGTTCATCGGCATACCTACCTCGGACAAATTCGGACCAGCGACATGGTCGCAAAGCCTAGTGGTTTGGTCGCACCTCGTCCCCTTGACGTCGAAGAACGCCGATTCGGTCACCCAATCAGCAAGTACCGAAGTATCGCTGCTGCCGCGCCATCGAGGAGCTATGGCACGACCGAGGATGACCATCCCAGGCGGGCGCCAGCGCCACCCGAACACCGTCGGCAACCGGAATCCAGCGCTGACGCATCCACGGGGCGATCGACCTGACCACGGGCGCGAACACGCCCCGAGGTTGCCTGTGCGTCAAGACCGTTCAGGCCGGACCACCCGACGCGCACGCCGCACGCCAGGACGCCGTCACTGTCCGGAAGGCCGGCGAGACAGCCTTGCGCAGGCGGCTCGAACAGGCCACCGACCTGCCGTCCCGCTATGAACCGGCGACCTTGGCGGCACTCGTTCACACGATCTCGGACGGCATCGCCGTCCAGGCGCCGCCGGGCGCAACCGCGACGAACTGTGGCAGCTCGCCAACTTGGCGCTGCGGGCCCTCCTCGGCGAAGGCGCGTAGACCAACTCCGCGACGAGATCGGGTCACCCTACGTGGGCATCGGCGTTACTGAGCGCCCTGCGCACCTCGGCTGCTGTACCGCATTGCAGAGCATGGGTTGCGAGGCGGATGCAGACCGATAGGTCTAGTTGACGTATTGCCGCCTTGATCGTGGGAATGCTGGGCGGCGCCACGCTCAGCTCGGTGACACCAAGACCAAGCAGGATCGGGACTGCGGCCGGGTCCGCGGCGACCTCGCCGCACACGGCGACACGGGCGTTGCCGGCACCACGGCACACCATATCGATCAGTCGCAGCACACCAGGGTCGAGAGGGTCGGCGAGGGCAGCGACCGCGTCGTTGCCACGTTCGGCAGCGAGCGCGTATTGGGTCAGATCATTGGTGCCGATACTGAAGAAGTCGACGTGGTCGGCGAACGCCGCGGTCTTGGCCGCGGTCGCTGGAACCTCCACCATGATCCCCACTTCGAGGTTTGCCGCCTGGGGCAGGGTGTCGGCCAACAGTTTTCGTACCGCCTGTAGTTCCGTGAGGTCGGTGACCATCGGCAGCAGCACACTCACCGGATTGTCGGCCGCGACTCGGCCGATCGCGGTGAGCTGGTCGCGGAGCAACTGTGGTCGCTCCAGGGTCAGCCGGATGCCACGAACGCCGAGAAACGGGTTGGCCTCGGCACGCTGAGGGACGTAGGGGAGCGGTTTGTCACCACCGACGTCGAGTGTTCGCAGCACGATGCGGCGCCCCTCCAAAGCCCCTGCGATGCCCAGGTACGCGTGCTCCTGCTCGTCGATGTCGGGCGCGTGATCGCGCCCGAGAAACAGGAATTCGGTGCGGACCAGCCCGGCCAGGTCCGCACCGCTGACCTTGGCAGCCACAGCTTCCGCAACGGAAGCGATGTTCGCGGCGACATGCACCTCGACACCGTCGAGGGTCGTGGCCGGTTGGTTCGCCGCTGCGGCATCGGCCCGCAATCGCGCACGCTGTTCGGCTGCGAGCGTCTCGAATTCAGCCAGCGTCGAACCATCCGGCGCTACCACAAGACGTCCGGTTCCACCGTCGAGCGCGACCGTGGTCCCAGCAACGACCTCGAGAACCCACGACCCCGCGCCGACCACGGCGGGAATCCCACTGGCGCGGGCCAGGATTACGCTGTGAGAGGTCGAACTACCTTGCGCCAGTATGATTCCGATGACCGACGCCGGGTCGAGATCGGCAACCTGTGCCGGGGTGAGGTCACGCGCAATCACAACACCCACGGAGGACACCGTTTCACGCACGTGCCCAAGTAGGCTGCCCAGTACCTGATCACGGACGGCCCGCAGATCGGCGGCCCGTGTCCGCTGATAGTCATCGGACAGTTGCTGAACTTCGGCTGCGGCGGCATCGAGCGCGCCGGCCCACGCCGCAGCTGCGGATGTGCCCGTGTCGATTTCGCGCCTAACGGTGTCAAGTAACTCCTCATCCTCGAGAAGGAGCAGGTGCGCCTCGAATATCCCGGAGGCGGAACCCGCACGCCGAGAGGCAGCGGTAATCTCGGTCTGCACCGTAGCCAATGCCTGTGCGAACCTTGCCCATTCGTCGTCCAGCGTGCCGGTCGGCTGCTGCGGAATGTCGAACTCGGACGAGACTAATGGCCACGCCGGGCCGATACCGATACCGGGGGATGCGGGGAAGGGTCCGGTTGGTCCCGAAGCCGAAACAGACATCTCCGGTTCGGCTATCTCATCGAACCGTCGTGCGGCGAGTCCGATCACGCGGGCGACCGCGGCCTGCGCGTCCAAACCCGTTGCGCTGACTTCGAGTCGATGGCCGGCCAAGGCGCCCAAAGCGGCAACCCGGCTGAGGCTTGCCGCCGAGACCGGGCCGGTGCCGGTGGTGAGGTTGCGCAATCGGACCTTAGCGCGGCAGCCCCGCAATTCGGTGACGAGTCGCGCTGCCGGACGGGCATGGAGACCATGCTCGTTCTCCACAGTGAACACCGCGACCGCGGCTTCGAGGTCGTCACTCGCCCCGCCGCCGCCTTCCGACGCGGGTTCACCCCCACCGACAGGTTCGCCGGCTTCCCCTGAGTCGGTCGGACTCGAGCGGAGTTGAGTCCGCTTGCCCAGCAAGGCGTTCTCCGCTTCGGATGCGACCTCATCGAGACCCGCGCCACCGCTGGCGCACACGGAGGCGGTGATCAGCCCCTCCACGATCGCGGCGCCGCACAGCCGCACGCGGTGCGGTGCGGCGAGCAGGTCGAGCGCGAGTTCGGCCGACAGTACGGCACTGCCGAGATCCATGAGCACGAGCACGCCATCGCCGGAATCCGCCGCGGCGATGGCCTGTGCCACCGCGACCGCGTCGGTGCCGAGGGTAGTGGCGTCCAACCCTGCCGCGATCTCGATACGTACCTGCTGGTCGTGCAACATCTCCGTGGCCAATTCCACGGCGGCCCGTGCCAGCGAGAAGCTGTGGGAGACAACAACGATGCCGATCATCGCGCCGCCCGCTGGGCCGCCAAAACCAGGAGTCTCGCACTGGCCGCGCCCGGATCCACGTGTCCCACACTGCGTTCCCCGAGGTATGAGGCGCGGCCCTTACGGGCCTGCATGGGTTTGGTAGCGTCCAGTCCCGCTGTGGCCGCTGCCACCGCGGCGTCGAGTGCCCACATCAAATCGCCTCCCGCTGTGGCGCTTTCGTAGAGGATGTCGGCCACCGGCGCGAGCGCGTCGTACATGGTCTTGTCCCCTGGCTCGGCTTTGCCCCGGGCCACGATTCCCTCGAGTCCGGCGCGGAACGCGGTGGCGAAACCCGCGATGTCGAGTTGGGCATCCGTCACAGCGGCGCACCGGAGAAAGAAGGTGCCGTACAACGGCCCACTGGCGCCGCCGACCGTCTGGATGAGCGCCATCCCGGTCCGCTTCAATGCATCCGCGGCACTGGTGGGCGGGTTCGCGTCGAGCGCGGCCACGGCCGCCGCCGTTCCACGTCGCATATTGCCGCCGTGATCGGCATCGCCGATGGCGGCATCGAGCTCGGTGAGCTGATCGACGTTCTCGTCGATCAGCGTGGCGAACTCACGAATCCACAACGTCGGATCGATCACGGTCATCTCACACTCCCCATCGCAGCGCCGGAGTCCGCACCGGCGCATCCCACAGAGTCACCATTTCCTCGTCCACCTTGGTGAGCGTCACCGAGCATCCGGCCATGTCCAGCGAGGTGACGTAGGGTCCCACCAGTGACCGTGCGATCGTCACACCGTGTCCGCGCAGGATGCGTGCGACCTCCTCGAACATCACATACAGCTCGAGCAACGGTGTCGCGCCCATCCCGTTGAGGAAGCAGATCACGGCGTCGTCGCGGGTGAACGGCAGATCCGACAAGATCGGCTCGACAAGCATCTGCGCGACCTCGCGCGCCGAGGCCGACGGCACCCGGCGACGGCCGGGCTCGCCGTGAATGCCGATGCCGATTTCGATTTCGGTGTCGCCCAATTCGAAGGTCGGTTTTCCGGCAGCGGGCACCGTGCACGATGTCAACGCCATACCCATGCTGCGGGAATTCGAGTTCACCGCGCGCGCGAGCTCGGCGATCGCCGCGAGCGGGCGGCCCTGTTCGGCGGCGGCTCCCGCGATCTTCTCCACCATGAGCGTGCCGCCGACACCGCGTCTCCCGGCGGTGTAGAGGCTGTCCTGAACCGCTACATCGTCATCGACCAGCACTGTCGATACCGCGATGCCGGTTTCGGCCGCCGCCAGTTCGGCGGCCATCTCGAAATTCATGACATCACCGGTGTAGTTCTTCACGATGTACAACACACCCGCACCGGTATCGACGGCGGTGGTCGCCGCCAAGATCTGGTCGGGCACCGGAGACGTGAAAACCTCTCCGGCGCAAGCGGCGTCGAGCATGCCGGTGCCGACGAATCCGGTATGCAGGGGCTCGTGCCCGGAGCCTCCTCCGGATACCAGACCGACCTTGCCGAGTTTCGGTTCATCGGCACGCAATACGAGCTTGTTCTTCTCGTCGACGCGCAATTCGGGATGGGCGGCGGCCATCCCGGTCAGGGCCTCGGCGACGATGTCCGAGGGATTGTTGATGAGCTTCTTCATATTTCGGTTCCTCCTCAGGCGGCGGTATCGACGGATGCGGGCGCCTCGGCGCCAGTGGCGGTGCGGACCAGGGCACCGGCGGTCAGGGCCGCGGCGGCTCCGGCGAGCAATTCCGCGGCCAGGTACACCGGTGCCTGGCTCCAGGACACATGCCCGCCCCAAAGCTGTTGCACCAGCATCGGTCCCAGCGTCCGCGCGGGGTTGATGGAGGCGCCGGTGGCCGGGGCGACCGGAATGATCGCCGCGAAGACGACGAGTCCGATTGCCAGGCCTGCGAAACCCGGTGCCGCGTTGCGATGGATGACGAGCAGCACGATCAGCACGAGGATGAAAGTGCCCACGAACTCGGCGATGAACGCTCGACCGGCGCCGACGCCCGCACCGTACGTGGCGACGCCCAGTCCGAGTTCGCTGGCTCGGTCACCCAGCACCCCGACGATGGCCAATGCGCCGATTGCGGCTCCCGCCAGTTGTGCGGCCAGATACGCGGGCACGCGCCGCCAAGGGAATTGCCCGGACAGGGCGAGCCCCAGCGTCACGGCCGGGTTGATGTGGTTGCCCGATACGTGTCCGAAGGCGTACGCGGTGCCGACGACGACCGTGCCGAATGCCAGCGAGATCATGCCGAGGTCAGCCATCGTGAACGGCGCGTTGCCGTTCACGATGAGCGTCGCCGGGACCGATCCGACGCCGATGAACACGAGGAATGCCGTGCCGAGAACTTCCGCCGCAAGCTGTTGCGGCGTACGCAGTCCATCCATGAGATTCTCCAGAGAGAGTTTCGAACTAGATTCGACATTGTCGAAAGTGTTTCGTAGAGTACGTTGATGTTGCGTACATCACAAGACCCGGAAGGGGGCTATGTGATTCAGTCCGTCGACAGGGCGGTCCGCATCCTGTTCGCATTGCAGGGTGCACGGCGGATGACCCTGTCCGAGTTGGCGGCCGAGCTCGGGTTGCCGGTGACGACCGTGCACGGCATCGTGCGCACCCTGGTCGCACACGGAGTGGTGGTGCAAGAGGGCGGCGGCGGGCGATATCGGCTCGGGCCGGCGGTCCTGCGCATGGGCAACGTCTATTTGGATACCCTCGACCTGCGGGCTCGCTCACTGACGTGGGCGCACGACCTCGCGCACCGCACCGGCCTGGCAGTGCGGGTCGGGGTGCTGCTCGGCAGCGACGTTGTGGTCATCCATCACGAGCCACGACCGGACGGCAGCCGCCAAATGCCCGAAACCGGCATCGAAATCCCCTCGCACGCCAGCGCATTGGGCAAGTCCATCCTCGCCTTCATGCCATCGGACAGCTGGCCCGCCGACCTGCACAGCATGACCGCCGAAACCATCACCGCGACACCGGCGTTGGCTGATCACCTCATCGCCGTCACGGCCACCGGGCTGGCGTTCGAGTGCGACGAAGCGGTACTGGGCGAATCCGGCATCGCCGGTGCCGTTTTCGACCGCACGGGTGTTGTCGGGTCCGTCGGAGTTGTCGTGCCGACCACCGACTGGCCCGCCGACGAGTCGGTCATCGAAGCCGTCCGCACCACCGCGCGAACCATTTCGAGAGAACTGGGATCCAGCCGATGGCCGGGGCTCGGCTGAGAACGGCCGAGTTGCCATCGGTGTCGACGGAGTGATCGACATCCATGTGCTGATGCAGGATCCGCACTATGTCGACGACATCGTCGGCGCTGAGCCGGTAGACAGCGTGTGCGAGCCCACGGGCGGCTCGAGGTAGCCGACCGGCGACTCACCCTATTCAAGAGTTGCCCTGGCCAGCTTGCTGGTGCGGCCCAGCCGAGGCGGCGCACGGGTTTAGCTGTGGCCATGTCGCGTTCGATGCCATGTGCTTGGTTGTCGATTTCCCCCATGGTTATTCGTCCTCCTCGACCGATGGTTGCCGTGCCGCGTCCTCCCCGAGGTCGGCCAGCACCTGCTGCCCGCGCGAATGCGGCGTTGGCCGCCGGTACTCCGGCGTAGGCGCCGGTGTGCAGTAGCACCTCGGCGATCTCGGCGGCGCTGAGACCGTTGCCGAGCGCGGCGCGCACGTGCATGGCGATCTCCTCGGCGAGCAGGGTGATGTCACGGGCGATCTTGGCTATAGCCGCGCAGGTCTGGCCGAGCGCCCCGGCGATCTCGGTGACGCGACTGCGTTCGGTATGCCAGGGTATGACGGGCTCGGCCAGACTGAGTCGCCACGCGATACCGCTGAGGATTGCGAGACCGATATCGCCCAGGGCGGCCAGTGTGCCGACCGCGCCTCCCAGTTGGACCGCCAGTCGTTCCCTGCGCAGCCGCTCGAGCCGGTCCGAGGCCGCGACGAGGCCGCCCAGCCATTCGGCCGCGGTTAGTCCGAATGTCACCGGGGACAAGCCCGTCGTTGGTCGTCGGTATGCCGACGACCAACGAACCAGGTTCCAGCGACACATCGGGAAAGCCGATGGTTTGTTCGCGTCCGACCCCGTGACTTCGGATAACGGCGGAATGCACCTGCTATCGGTAATCGACGATCGCGCTGCTGATGCCGTCGAACTACCTATTCGCCAAGTGTGAGCTCCGGTCGCCCTCGAGGATTGGAAGGAAATGGTCGTTCTCCCGCATTACGACGCCATGCGCAACCGAGACCTTCACGTTTCCACGATCGCAGTCGATTCGCGGCCAACATCGGCCAGGAATTCTTCGGAGGCGTGAAATGGATCGAGACTATTCATCGGAAAGCTCCCAGCGGCCATTCGCGGCACCGGGGGTCCGGGGTCTGTGCCGGGGTCGTGCTGGTGTTGTTTTCCGGACGGTTCGTCCCGTGCCGTCGGTCATGGATGTGGAGCCGTGGGGTGGGGTCGGTCCGCGGGTGATTCTGGTGCATGGTGTGCAGGCCGCGGAGTCGACGTGGTTCGCGCAGCGGCCGTTGGCGGATCGGATGCGGCTCGAGGTCGTCGTGCGGCCCGATCACCGTGCGGGCGCGCTGTTTCGGGGTGGGGATTATCTGCGCGATGCAGATGAGCTGGCCGGTCTGCTCGCCGGTGAACCAGCGCACCTGGTCGGTTCCGGTTATGGCGCGCTCGCTTGTGTGGTGGCCGCGGCCCAGCGACCGCACCGGGTCGAATCGTTGACGTTGATCGAGCCGACCTGTATCGGGGTGTTGGCGCATCCGGCGATCCTGGACATGTGCCAGCGCTGGTGGCGTGAACGCCCGCAGGATCTGGCCGAGTTCGCCGCGCGGTTCGGTCGGTTGGCGGGGCTGCCGATCGGTGTCGAATTCACCGCCGAGCATTGGGACGCTGTGGAGAGGCTGCGGGAGTGCCGCCCGCCCTGGGACGCGCGTCTGCCGTTGGAAGCCATCGCCCAGTGGGGCATTCCGACTCAGGTGTATTCCGGCGGTCATTCCCCCGTCCTGACCGCGGTCGCGGCCACGGTCGCCGCGGGTGCCGGTGGTGAGCACGTCGAGCTGGTGGGCAGGGAGCATGCGGTCCAGACATTGGGCGCGCCGTTCAACGACCGTCTGCAGCGGCACATCGACCACGCATACCAAACGTGAAGCCATCGATTTCACGACCGGCCCTGTATGCGGACATATTTGGGCGAGCCGACCCTCCGCAATGCATCAACGGACGCTGGAATGCGCACTGCGCAAAGCAGTATCGCCCCACGCAGCGAGTCCAGGCGCGCCTGTGCAATTCCCCGCCTGGGTGAAAGCACGCGGGCATTGGGTCGAATTCGGCTGTGCGAAACCCGAATTGGCCTCCCAATGAGGGGGGCACTGAATCGGCGGCGCTGAGCGACCGCCTAACACTCCGCACCCGCGAACGTGAATCACGTTCCAACAGAAGGAAACCACAATGATCAAGAGCGCAACGCCAGCGATCCGCAGAGTGGCCGCCCGTAATGAGTGAGACCAGTCAGAAAAGGGCATTAGTCGTCGGCATGGGTGTCAGCGGACTCGCTACGGCAGCGCGGCTGCGCGAGGCCGGGTGGACGCCGGTGGTCGTCGAACGCGCCTCGGGTAGACGGACGGGCGGCTACTTCGTACTGCTGTTCGGCGCGGGCCGCGCGGCCGCGCGGCGATTGGGCATCCTCGATGCGATACACAATCGCACGACGACCACACCGACGCTCGACTTCGACCGCAACGGCCGCGCCCGCAACACCGCGCCGCTCAGCGACTTGCCGGGAGCGCCGTGGATGATGCTGCGCGGCGACGCCGAGCAAGCCGCGTACTCGGCCCTGCCCGACGATGTGGAGCTTCGATTCTCGACCGTGCCGACCGCGATCGAGCAGGACGAGGAGGGGGTGACGGTTACCCTGCTCGACACCGAGACGGACACCTCGGTCACCGAGCGGTTCGACTTGGTCGTCGGCGCGGACGGATTGCGATCGACGGTGCGCGCCCTGGTGTTCGGCCCGCACTCGAAGTACCTGCGGCGACTGAATTACATGATCGCCGCCTTCGAATTCCCCGGCGCCCCTTCGGGTCTCGCACCACGCCAGGGCGCGACACTGTTCGAACCCCACCGATCAATGTGGGTGTTCCCGTTCGCCGACCACGATCCCACCATCTTGCTCACCTATCGCACCGACGACGTCGACGCCGAGTTCATCCAGCCACCCGCGGACCGCATTCGCGCCGCCTTCGGCCCCCGGCCGCTGGGCAGTATTCTCGGCGAGGCCGTCGACGCTCTGGAGTCGACCGACACGATGCTGTTCGACTCGGCGGAGCAGGTGCGCATGGATGCCTGGCATCGCGGCCGAGTGGTCCTGGTGGGGGACGCCGCGTGGTGTGTGACCTTGTACGCCGGCATGGGCGTCTCCACCGGTTTCATCGGCGCGGAGCTATTGGGCGTCATGCTCGAGCGTCACCCCGGCGACATCACCGCCGCGTTCAGCGCCTGGGAGGGGGCGCTGCGCCCCTATATCGTTCACCTTCAGGGCAAGGCCATCGACCAGCGCCGAATCTTCGTGATGGACAACCGATTCCAAATCCTGCTGCGCCGCACAGTGCCGCTGCTGACGCGGACCGCACTTGGCAGACGCATCGCCGACCGGGTGATCGACGCCGAAGACATCGTCAAGTACAAGAATGCCGATATCATCGGCGAGATTCTCCGCGAACTCCCACCGGTCGATCGGCAGGAGCGGACGCCCCTTGTCTGAACTGCCCGAACGCAGTTCAGACAAGGCCGCGCACATCGTTTACCGTGTCTCCGCGACCGTCTCGGCCAGAGGGTTGCGTGGTGTCGGGTCGACACGCTCGAACAGCATCACAATCAGCAGCCCTCCGATCACCATCAGCGTGGCCCCGATGCGGAAAGCCAGGGCATAGCCGTTCGTCACCGCGGCGTCGACGGGCAGGCCGCGGTGGAGCTGATGATCGGTGTACCGCACAGCGATTGTCACCAGAACGGCGAGGCCGAGCGCGCTGCCGATCTGTTGCATCGTGTTCTGCACTCCCGAAGCCAGCCCTGAGTCCTGGACGGTCACCCCGTGCAGAGCGGCATTAGTAGCGGCGGGCATCGTGGCCCCCGCGAATATTCCGAACACGATCATTCCTGGCAATATCCCGCTGGGATAGGACGTGGCGGTGTCGATGCCGCTCGTCAGCAGCAAACCCACGCCCGCGCCGATGAAGCCGGTGGCGGCCACCGCCTTGACGCCGAAGCGGGGCGTCGTCGCGGTACCAAGGCCGATTCCGACACCGATCGCGAATCCCAGTGGAAGCCACGCCAGTCCACTCCGCAGCGGCGAATAGCCCAGCACATTCTGCTCGAAGAAGGTCAGCATGAAGGTGTAGGAGATGAATGCCGACATGAAGAACAACGACGTGCCGTTGACGACCGACCTGGTCCGGTTGGCGAAGAACGTCAACGGAATCAGTGGATTGCGCACCCGATGCTCGATGACGACCGTCGAACCGAGCAGACCGATGCCCGCGACGAGCGGTAGTACCACGCGCACGGATCCCCACGGATGGTCCGCTGCCGACAGCAGCGCGAAGACGAGCGCGAACAGCCCACCGGTCGAGGTGATCGCCCCGGTGACATCGAGCCCGAAGTCCTTCTCGCGCACCATCCGGCTCTCGGCGACGATTCGGGGCAGAACCATCAGGACCAGCACGGCGACAGGCACATTGATATAGAAGATCCAGCGCCAGGACGCGAGGTCAGTCAGGACGCCACCGACGATGTAGCCGAGGGTTCCTCCCAGTGCCACCAGCCCGCCCCACAGGCCCAGGGCCTTGTTCCGCTCCTTCGGATCGGTGAACAGCAGCGCGATCATCCCGAGCGATGCGGGGGCGGCCACCGCCTCGGCGACCCCCTGACCGAACCGGCCCGCGACCATCATCGCCGGGGCGACGGCCGCACCGCACACGGCCGATGCCGTCGCGAACAGGACCACACCGGTCAACAGCAGCCGTCGGCGGCCGAACACGTCGCCCAGCCGCCCGCCCAGCAGCAACAACCCGCCCGACATCAGCACATAGCCGTTCACGACCCACGTCAGCCCGGACGGAGTGAAGCCGAGAGAATCCTGGATCCGCGGCAGCGCGACATTCACGATGGTCATGTCGAGCAGGATCATGAACTGCAGCCCGCACAACAGAGCCAGCGCCCACCAGCGTCTCGGATCCGCGGGCGTGAGATCGGCACGCTCGACAGTCGAACCGGCGTTTGCGACGGTGGTGTCTTCCGTGGTCATGCGTGGCTCCTCACGCCGACGTTATTGCCGTCGAGGTCGGTGAACACCGCGATTCGACCCATGGGGGTAGTCCGCGGCTCCATTGTTCGGCGGGCGCCGAGTCGCTGTGCTCGCTCCAGCGCGCGATCGACGTCCTCGACGGGGAAGTACACGACGATCCCGGTGTACGGGCTGTCCGAACCCCACTGTCCGATCCCGCCCGTGGCGGGGCCGTCGGGTGCGCCCACCAGTGCGTAGGTCTCGTCGAGAGCGTTCACAGGCCACTCGAAAACTTCCTGGTAGAACTGTCGTGCGCGGGGGGCGTCGGGCGTGGAGATGTCGAACCACGCGGGTGCGTAGTGCTGTCCGTTTGCTGTCATGAGAGTCCTCCTCAGCCGGGGAGGGAATGTCCGGCGAAGTGTAGGACTGTGGAGATGAGGCAGAATCGTCGCTTGTGAGCAAAGTTTCTTCCGAGGCGGCTTCGGAGGCGGCGGAGCGTGAGCGCGAACCTGAGCTGGCCCGCGCTCGAGACGGGGACCATGCGGCGTTCACGCGCCTGGTGGGACCGTTGCAGCGAGAGTTGCACGCGCATTGCTACCGGATGCTCGGCTCCACTCACGACGCCGACGATGCATTGCAGGAAGCACTCATTCGGGCTTGGCGGGCGTTCGCAGGTTTCGAAGGACGGAGCACGTTGCGCTCATGGCTCTACGCTGTGGCCACCCGAACGTGTCTGGACGTGATCGGCGCGCGGGGCAAGCGAGCCCTGCCCGTCGACCTGGGGCCCTCCAGTGACCGGGCCGTCCTCACTCGTGGCCCGTTGAACGATGTCGCGTGGCTGGGTCCGTATCCGGACTCGGCTCTGCGGGCCGGGCCGGAAGCACGCTATGAACTGCGGGAAACGGTGGAGCTCGCGTTCATTGCCGCCCTGCAGCACCTACCGGGCAACCAACGGGCCGCACTGCTGTTGTTCGATGTTCTCGGCTTCTCCGCCGCCGAGATCGCCTCCACGATGGATACCACTGTCACGTCGGTGAACTCCGCACTGGCGCGAGCCCGCAGGGTCCTCGCCGAGAAAGTGCCCTCGCCCACCCAGCAGCAGACACTGCGCCAGATCGGCGATCAGCAGCTGCAACAAATCGTTGCCGCCTACTGTGACGCACTGGAACAGGGTGACGCCGACGCTCTCGTCGCCTTGCTGACCGAGGACGTCACCTGGTCGATGCCTCCACTCCCGGATTGGTATCACGGTCTGGACGCGGTCACCGACTTCGCTGTGCAAGTGCCCCTGAGCCGGTGTGGCGCCTGGCGGCACATCCCGATCACCGCCAACGGCCAGGCAGCCGTGGCCAGCTACCTGCGGAGCGACGGGACGGGCGCCTACCTTCCCTGGGCGATCAATGTACTGACCTTGCGGGGTACGCGGATCGCCGAAATCACGTCGTTCCTCGGCTCCGGTCACCTGCAGACCTTCGGCCTGCCGGCCGCACTGTCCTGAACACGTACGAACGTTGCCGACCCTCAACTCCGGCCGACCAAGACCGTGCCCTCACCTCGACGTGTCTCATCCCCCGTGGTGGCGAAGGTGTTGTATCGCTGTGTCTCGAGCGGTGAGGAGGTCGTTGCCGTGTTCGAGCACCCATTGGCCGAGCGCTTGCATCGGTCCGTCGACAAGACTGATTGAACCGTCCCAGGTTTGGTGCCCACCGGTTTATCTGTCACCGGCCGGTTGCTCGGCGCGGTGTGCATAGTAGTCGGCTTCGTACTCGACCGGTGGTGTGCGGCCGAGCCGGTGCATGAGCCGACTGGTGTTGAACCAATGGACCCAGTCCGCGGTAAGGGTCTCGATGTCGGCGAGCCGGTTGAGCGGGCCGCGCCGGAACGGTGAATCGTCACGGATCGCTTCGGTCTTGTAGAGCCCAATTGTGGTCTCTGCCAACACATTATCGAATGCGTCACCGACCGAGCCGATCGATGGAATCATCCCCGATAGCATTAGTGATTCACCGAACCGCACCGATGTGTATTGCGACCCGGCGTCCGAATGATGGATTGTGCTGCCGGACAATGGATGCCCCTCGCGGGATCGTATCGCCGCCGATTGCCGGATTGCGGATTCGACGAAGCTGGTGTGCTTGGATGTCGAGCATTCCCAGCCGAGAATTCTCCCGGCGTAGGCATCGATCACGAACGCGGTGTAGACGAACATCCCAGTCGCCAACCGAACATAGGTGAAGTCGGCGACAAGGAGCCGGTTCGGCGCCGGGACCCGGAACTGACGATCCACCAGATCCGGTGCCCGCTGCGCCGCCGGATCAGCTACGGTCGTGCGCACGCTTCTGGCCCGGGTGGCTCCCTTCCAGCCGTTGGCGCGCATGAGTCGTTCCACCGTGGAGCGGGCCACCGGAATGCCTTGGCGGCGAAGATGAGCCCACATCTTCAACGACCCATACAACGACTCCGGCCGACGCCGCCCAAGCTCGTCGGGCTCGTAACAGCGCGCCAGGATCTCGGTCACCGCCGCGTCCCACAGGGACCGTTTCGATGGTGCTCGCTTGTTCCACGCGTGGAATGTTCTCGGGGCGATCTTGCACCCGTGCGCACTGAGCGCACGGCAGATCGGTGCGACCCCGAACCGAGCCCGATGCTCGGCGATGAACCGGCAGATTATTTCTGTTTCGGGCCGCACTCCCGAACTAAGAAAGACGTTGCCGCCTTGAGGATTTCGATCGTCTTTTCCAACTCGGCGTTCTTACGCCTCAACTCACGAATCTCCCGCGCCGCCGCGGTTGAGACACCCTCGGATTCGCCCTCGTCGACCGCAGCCTGGCGAACCCACTTCCGCAATGTCTCGGGAGTCATCCCCATCCGACCCGCGATCATGGTGATCGCGGCCCACTCCGAGGCGTAATCGTCCCGGTGCTCGCGAACCAGACGAACCGCCTTCGCCTTCGTCGCCGCGTCGTACTTCGTCGGCATGATGTCTACCTTCCCAATCAAGAAGGTGGGCATCAAACCCGGGATGCTTCAGGGCGTGTGCCGTCGGCCCATCGCGCGTATCTGCGTGAGAATGTTTTCGATTTGTTCGTCTCGCCCGGGGAGCCCGAGGCGGACCTTGTCCATGGGGGCCGTGTCCTCGATGGCGATCACTTTGAGGCCGTGTTCGGCGAAAATTTCGATGTCGCGTCTGATCGCTGCCTCCCCCAACGGAATATCGTCGGAAGCAGTGCCTGGCGGCTGGGGTATCGAGTACGGCACCGGCGGTGTGCTGGTCGAGGAGGCCTTCTACACGGCCGAGGAGGTCACTGCCGACAGCTACTCGGGCCACGAGTGGATGTGGGCGAGGCAGCTGAAGGAAGCGCAGGCGAAGCAAGCACAGCAGGCCGAGTCGGACGCGAAGACGGTCGGGGTCCGAGGCGACGACGACCACTGCCCGCACGGCGACCGCCACTGGCTGCTGGGCGTCGAGACAGGCGCCGATCCAACGGGCAATCGTCCGGTGGCCGGATACCGCGGACCGCTGGGTGGGAGAGCGCAGTTGCCAGGGGGATTTCGCCACTTACCGTGTGGCTCCAACCGATCGCCTCATCGAGGGAAGTGAATGTCGTGACAAATCACGACAGCGACTTCGACGCCGTCGTCCTAGGGGCGGGGATCTCCGGCCTCTACCAAGCGCAAGCAAGACAACTCCGATACCAGCGAAAACACCTGCCACACAACGCAATACAACTGTCGTGCTAAACAGGATCGGTCTGCGGGCGGGGGCATCGTCGCCCAGGTGTGGGCGCCTGCCCGAGACCCACATGGCATATGAAGCCGACGGACGGTGCATGCCCTGAGCCATCTGGCCGATTCGGTCGAACCGGTCGCGGCGGTACGCGGGATCGACGGCGCCCCGCGTTGATGCTGTCCCTGGTGGGTCCCGGGCAGGACCATCCTGCGTCCAGCCCGGGAACTGTTGTGTTGAAACCCCGGTGGGGTCTTATCTCGCTGGTGGCGACGCTCGTTCTCGCCGGTCGATGTGGGTCAGTGCACGCAGAATTCGTTACCCTCGACATCGGCCATGGTCACGAAGTACTGATCGCGCTCCCGGCCGGTCCGCAGCGCGGTACCGCCGAGGCCATGAAGTTCGGCCACCAGCGCGTCGACCCGCTCGATCTTGCGCGCCAACGAGTCATCCGGAGAGGTCGCCTGAATATCCAAGTGCAGCCGGTTCTTGACGGTTTTGAATTCCGGCACCCCCAGAAAACACAGTCGCTCCGGCCCGCACGGATTCTGCAACGCAGCGAACTGCACCCGCTCGTTCTCCGGAAACCCCCGGCTGACCTGGTAATCCATCCAATCGTTGTAGCCGGCCGGCACCGGATCAACCCGGTAGTCCAGGGCCGCAGACCAGAAGGCGGCCATCCGATCCGGATCGTGGCAGTCGATAACAACCTGAAACTGTCGAGGCATGATCGAAAGAATGCCAGCACGTCTATCGTCTGTAAACCCGTTGCGTCACAGAACATTAGAGGATGCCAGGCGGTACCGATAAGTGCCTACAGAACTACCGATGCGTGAGAGTCTTCTTCGTGAATATTTACGCTCGGGCCGCCCCACGCGGCCTGAGCATAAAATGGAGGACTGCTCGGATGTTGCGGGAAATGGGCGCCGGTAAGCGCCCGCAGTGTTTCCGGTTGGGCTTGGAGGCGGATTGGGGGCAGCCGGGATCTGCCCACGAACTTTCCAAGCTCTTGTGTGTGAAGAAGCTCGTTGTACCGGCGGCTCATGCGCTGCACGCGGTGTTCGATAACGGAATCGATGAGCGGATCGAACCATGGGAGCAATTGATCCCGCAATTGGACAATAGAATTTATTGTGCTGCAACATATCCCACGTCCGTAGTCGGTTATTGATGGCTTGGGGCCGTGTCGCAGGCAGGGGTTCATACCGATATTGCGTACCACCGAACACACGGACAAGGAACGGGCGGCGCCAACATTTGAGCGAAGCTTGGTTTCCACCCGCTGTGGGCGTTCATCGACCACGGCGACATCGACACTGGAAAGCCGGCCGGGCCGCAGCCACTGATACCGGCTCAATCGACTGCCGACGACCGTCATCAACCGAAATCAGGTCGCCGGTGTTGAGGTGCTGCGCTGTGAGCTCAATGATCGCGCGGGTCGGGCATAGTGGCCTCATGAAGTACGTGTTGCTGATCTGTGACGATGAGAAGGTGTCCCCGACTATGGAGGAGATTGCGGCGGACCCGGCGTATCAGGCCTATGGGGCGGAGATGAATCGGCGAGGAGCCAGTCTCGGTGGTGCGCGGTTGCGTCCGGTGGCGGATGCGACGACGGTCCGTGTGCGGGATGGGGAGACGCTGGTGTCCGATGGTCCGTTCGCGGAGACGAAGGACTTCATCGGCGGTATTGACATCATCGAGTGCGCCGATCTGGACGAGGCGCTCGCGATCGCGGCACGACACCCCTACGCAAGCCGGGGTTGTGTCGAGGTGCGTCCTGTCTGGGAATGACCGCGCCGGAGGTGGTTCGTGCCGCGGTCGATGCAGCGTATCGGGACGAGTGGGGCCAAGTTGTCGCCACGCTGATCGGGCTGACCGGGAACTGGGACCTGGCGGAGGAATGCGCGCAGGACGCGTTCGCCGCCGCGTTGGCGACATGGGCGCGCGATGGCGTTCCGGCCCGTCCGGGTGCATGGCTGACGACGACGGCACGTCACCGGGCGACCGATCGGCTGCGGCGGGACGCAGCGGGGGCGGCGAAGTTGCGGCAGCTTGCTGTGTTGGAGCGGGATCCGATCGAGAGGGAGGACCGCGCGGAGATTCCGGACGAGCGGTTGCGGCTGATCTTCACGTGTTGCCATCCCGCGCTGCCGTTCCCTGCTCGGGTCGCCCTGACATTGCGGACGCTGGCGGGGCTGAGCACGGGTGAGATCGCCAAGGCGTTCCTCACCACCGAGCCGGCGATGGCGCAACGCCTGGTGCGCGTCAAGCGCAAGATCGTCGAGGCCGGGATACCGTACCGGGTTCCGCCGGCGGAGCTCCTGCCGCACCGGCTGACAGCTGTCCTCGCGGTGCTGTACCTGATCTTCAATGAGGGCTACGACGAAGAAGACGGGCGCAGGGCATTGGCCGCGGAGGGGATCCACCTCGCCCGGACGCTGGTCCATCTGATGCCGGCCGAACCCGAGGCGCACGGCCTGTTGGCGTTGATGCTGCTGCTCGAGGCCCGCCGCGGGCATCGCACCGACGACGGCGTGCTGGTCACGTTGGAGAACCAGGACCGATCCCAATGGAATCGCGCGCTGATCGCCGAAGGCATTGCGACGCTCGACCGAGCATTGGCCGCGCGGTGCTCCGGGCCGTATCAGGTGCAGGCCGCGATTGCAGCCTGCCACGCAACAGCGCCCGACGCCGCGGCTACCGACTGGCCACAGATCGCCGCCCTGTATGCGGAACTCACGCGGCTGACGCCATCTCCCGTGGTGGACCTCAACCGCGCCGTGGCGATCGCGATGACGGAGGGCATCCCCGCCGGACTCGCCCTGGTCGACGATCTCACCGAGTCTGGCACGCTCGATGGCTACTATCTGCTGCCCGCGACACGGGCCGATCTTCTCCGCCGGGACGGCCGACTCGCGGAGGCTGCGATGTCCTATGAACAGGCGCTGAAGCTGGCGCCGACCGACGCCGAACGTCGCTATCTGACGAGTCGTCTTTCCGAGATCTGACCAGTGCAAAGGCCATCGCGGCCGAATTTTTCCAACTTTCTTCCCGGGCGATGTCGATCCCGGGCGGCCTCCTTCGTCGGTGGGGCGAAACCACCTAGAGAGAGGCAAGAACGATGTCGGACACCAACTACCTGACCGCCACCATGACCGTCGACCGGACGCCGGAGCAGGTCTTCGAGGCAATTACCAACGTCCGCGGCTGGTGGAGCGAGAACCTCATCGGCCACTCTGCCGCGCTGCACGACGAGTTCGTCTTCACCGACGACAGCGAATACGCCGGTGAGACCGTCCGAGCCAAGAAGGGCCTCCGTTTCGCCCGGTTCCAGATCACCGAGTTCGTGCCCGGCCGACGGGTGGCCTGGCACGTCGTGGACTCCGACTTCATGGACGACCGTGACGAGTGGACCGACACCACCGTCATCTTCGACATCACCACCGACGCGCAGGGCACGACGCTGCATTTCACGCACGAAGGTCTCACCGCGGCGGAATCGGCCTGCTTCGAAGCGTGTTCGCGTGCCTGGACCTTCTTCATCGCCGAGAGCCTGCCGCAGCTGCTCACCACCGGCGCGGGCCGGCCCATTGCGAGCTACCGCCGGTGAACCGCCGCGAGCAGAAAGGACACCGAACCCGTGCCTGACACGCACAATCCCATGGAAACCGCCGCTGGTCCACTGACCTCCACGCCCCGGCGGAAGCCGGGCACTCGTCAACGGCTCGTGCTGGTATTGGCGTGCACAGCCATGGCGATGGTGGGCCTCGACATCGCCATCGTGAACGTGGCCCTGCCTTCGATCCAGCGAGACCTCAGAATCAGCCAAGGCGGTTTGCAGTGGGTTGTCGTCGCCTACGGTCTCATGCTCGGCGGATTCCTCCTGGTCGGTGGCCGAACGACCGACCTGCACGGACGACGCCGCGTCTTGCTCGCCGGCCTCGGCTTGTTCACCGCCGCGTCGCTGGTGGCGGGCGTGGCGCAGTACAGCGGCGTGCTGATCGCGGCGCGTGGGATCCAGGGGCTGGGTGGAGCACTCATCGCACCGGCGGTCTTGTCGCTGCTGGCGGTCACCTTCGGTGAAGGGCGGGAACGCAATCGGGCTCTCGGCGTCGTCGGAGCCGTCAGCGGAGTAGCCGGAACGGTGGGTGTTGTCGCGAGCGGTCTCATTGCCGCTGGTCCAGGCTGGCGGTGGGCGTTCTTCATCAACGTTCCCGCAGGCCTTGCGCTCATCACACTCGCGGTCACCGGTCTTGCGGCCGATGAGCCCCTTGGCCGTTCCGGGCGGCTTGACGTCGCGGCGGCCGGCATGGTGACCGGCGGACTGCTGACATTCGTCTACGCACTCCACCATGCCTCCACACATGGATGGACCTCCGCCGGGACACTGGCATGGTTCATCGCGGCCGGCATACTGATGGCCGTGTTCGTGTGGTTGGAGAAGCGTTCACCAGCCCCGCTCGTGCCGGCCAGGGCACTGCGGAACCGCACGCTCGTCGCGGCGAACCTCACCGCGCTGCTCGCATTCGGCGCGTTGCTCTCGTTCATCTTCCTCGGATCGCTGCTGATGCAGCAGAAGCTCGGGTATTCGGCAGCGCGAACGGGTCTGGCGTGGCTGACTACGACAACGACCGGGTTCGTGGTCGCGTGGGCTGTGGGCCATCTCGTAGCCGCCGTGGGGGTCCGGCGCCTGCTGGTCACCGGCCTGACACTGGTGACCGCCGGCGTGGTGTGGCTTACCAGGGTCCCTGCCGACGCCAGCTACCTAACCGATCTGCTTCCGGCGTTCCTGGTCGCCGGACTCGGATTCGGGGTCTGCGGGCCCTCGCTCCAGATCTGCGCGCTGTCTGGTGTCACCGAATCGGAATCAGGACTCGCATCGGGCTTGCTCGAGACAATGCGCGAGATCGGCGGCGCGGCGGGCGTCGCCGCGGTATCAACAGTCCTTGTAGCCGGAACCGGCTTCGACGGCTTCCACACCGCATTTGCCGCTATCGGTATCCTCGCCGGTCTCGGAGCCATCGTCGCAGCGACCGGCTTTCGGCACGGCACTTGACCGGAATCGGCCCCGTTGCTGTGCGTCCGATATCCGACATTCCGCCGATCCGGTGCCGGGTATCGGATGCGGTGCGGGATGATGTGCGACCGGCAGATCGCCGCCGGATCGGAGTCCGGGCCCGTAGTGGTTGCCGGTGCGGATCGATACGGACGGTGTCGAGATCGACGCCGATCGTGGCGCGGAGCCGTTTCCCGGCGAACAGTTGTTCGCGCCGGAGGCATATCTCCGGGTGCAGTCAGGGGTGGTCGGTGAACTCAATGATCAAAAGGTAGTTGCCGTTAGGGTGGTCCGCGAATGTCGCGAAGCGGCCCAACGGTCGGTCGGCGGGCTCGGCGATCCAATGTGCACCCGCGTCCCGCAATTCATGGACCATCACAGGGCTCCGATGTGCGCGCCCAGCCTGCTGGATGCCGCTGCCGTAGCAGCTACTCGCCAGCGGGACGGACTACCGCATGCTGCAGCACCGGATCCGTCACCACCGGATGCTGCACTACGGCTACGAGGTCGCGGGAGTTGCGAAATCGGTTGGGACACCGATGGAACCCAACGAGTCCTGCAATGGATCCATCTGACGGACCGCACCCTCGTTGCGGATATGGACACCGTCGGAACCGTCGTGCACTCGGTCACCGGCCAACGTTTGCTCGCCCCTGCGGCGCACCTCAGCAAGCTCGCAACCCACGCCGCGCTGCTCGGTCTTCCAGCATGGCGCGGAGAACGCGGCCGGGTTCGAATCTGGTCTCCGCTACCGGAGAGACCGCCGGGGAACCATAGGCTTTCGGGCCGGTCCTCGGCATCGCAACCCGGCTGCGGTGCCGGAGTCCGGCGCTGCCCCGCCCGGCTGGTCGGGGCTGATCCTTTGCCGATCAGTGGAAAGGCAGTTCCACTGCCGGCCTTCCGGAATCGGGTCGCGTCGCGACAGTCCCTGAAACGTGCTGGCTGCAGATAATTGCGCTCCCGCCAGCCGGATCGGTCGCTGCATTCCGTTCCAGTGTGGCCGGTTACGCGGCGATCTACGACGCCAGGTGCCCTGTGAGCAGCTGTGGGCAGAGCGTCGGGTTGGGACACAAGCGGATGTGGGCGCAGACTCGAGCTGGCTCCACGGTTACCCCGCGGGCCGCGATCGCGTCCATATGTGCGGATGTCCTGACCCGCAGGACATTTCGCCGGGCCGGGCAGCGCCTTATGCGGCATCATCGGACGTGTTGCGCCGCAGTCGCTCTCGCTCGCCGACCTCGCGGCTGGGCATCACCGCCGGGCCGGACTCGTTGCAGCACTGCCGGATCTCGTATGTATCTTTCTGGGTCGGGGCCCCTTACGATCGCCTGGTGAGCGCGCCAGAGATGGTTCTGTAGTACGTCAACGCACTGAAGTGGCCGGTGGTCGTGGTGCTCGCGATTACACTCTTCCGCAACCCAGCACGCGCCATGCTGGCGCAGGTGCAGAGACTGCAGGTCGCGGCCTTTGGCGCCGAGGCCGAGATGGAGCGCCAAGCCCAGGACTTCGCCCGCGACGTCTCCGCAGTTCCCGCGGACACACCACCCCCCTGGTGGAGTCCATTGAACTCGACTCGCAAACCTCCAACATCCCTAATTCGGAGCCCCCGGACGCCCGAACAACCGGCCCGGAACGCTCGCGCATCATCCAGGTTGCGCCCCAGGTGGCGGCGGTAGGCAGGTCGGCGGCTGAGTTCCTGGAATTCCAAGCGAGTCTGAGTTCGTGAAAGACTTCTCATACAGCGGTTCCTCGGTCCTGCGGACGATCGAGTCAGAGCCTGCGGAGACCATGATTCGCATCGCGCACGACCTGAAACGGATAGTAGGAAGCATCGGTGGGGGAGAGTTGTGGCCAGGCACTCTCTACTCTCTCGAGAGTACGTGGACCGAACTCCTTCGGCTTCGGAACAGAGCCGCCATGGACGGCGCGAGCGTTGCCGCAGCACACTCGTACAACGTCGGCGCTCGGGATTGGGCACGCCGATACGCCGAGTTCCTCGAGGCGGCGGTTGAGGCGTTCGAGCAGATACCACGCAGTGCGTCCGTCGATACCTTCGCAGATGCCTCGACCGACGCGCTGACCTGATCGGTGCGGCGAGCGGGGCCGCCGTATCCCAGATTGTGAAGGCCGCAATCGACTTCCACAGAGCCGGAAAGACTTCCGTGATATGACTGTCCATGATTCACCGGGCTGACGTGCCGGTTTCTTAGGATTTTCTCAGCTGAACCCGAATTGAACCCCCACAGAGTGCCCCACCTGCGGTTATGCACTGATTCGGCTCGACGCTGCCACCCCACCTTTTCTGCATAACCGCAGGTAGAACGGATGACGTGACGTACTGTCTGTGTCCGGAGGGGGTATCGACCAGTACGCCAACCTCCTACGACACCGAAAACTGCTGGTCATCGGCAAATAGCGGTGGCGTGACGGCTCTGGTCCGTTGCCGCAGGTTCGTGCCCCGGGCGGGGCACATCGAATATGGGAACGGGGACGACCTGCGGTTTTCGGGTGGGCGGTTGGTGATTGAAGCCGATTACCAGATGTAGGGGCGGGTCTGTGCAATTTGCCTCGGGTGCAGCTTCGCGACTGGGATGGCTGTCTCCGAAGGCTGCGGCGATGGAGGTGAAAGTCGTACGCGGGCGGGCGCCGCTGGAGAACTCTTCGCTGTTACGATTCGATGATCGCTTGACGGGAATATGACGGTTAGTCTGGCGGTTTCGGGACTAGTGGCACTAAATCGGTTTTCTGACAATCGATTTCGTCCCAATCCCCGGCCGGTCGCATCGTGTCCGCTGTCCCTGAATCCGAAATTGGGAACGATTACGGTAAGCAGCGCCACCTACGAGGCATCGACGGTCAAGGGGGGCAACGGAGTCGAGTATGCCTATCACCGCGTGGGGCCGTGCGTCGGGCGTCCGCTCGCCCTACTGCAGCACTTCCGAGGGAATCTCGGCAACTGGAATCCCGATCTTGTTGACGCACTGGCCGTTTCGCGCGACGTCATAGCCTTCGACAACGTGAATCACTCTTGAGTCGTTTTGGTAGAATATGCCGCACTGCAAGGGGTTTCGGTCAATGGACCTTGCTTCCCGCAACACCGACGCCGCAGCGATCATCTTCACCGGAGACGGCACGCCCGAGCAGTTGGGTGCTGACTACCACCGCGATGCCACGCCATGTCGCTGATCCAGTTGGCCGAATTAGTTTCGGTGTGGTCTATCGCTCTATACAGGTGTCGCTGGACCGTAGGGTCGGTAAAAGCGCTGGTCATAAAGAGGGGAAGAGAATTGAGTGTAAGGGTGCCGACTTGACACCGCGAAGGGGATGCATATGCCCCAGATTTGTGTCCGGAGGGGTATCGACCAGTACGCCAACCTCCTGCAACACCGAAAACTGCTGGTCATCGGCAAATAGCGGTGGCGTGACGATTCCGGTCCGTTGTGCCGTAGGCCCACTCGCGATCGGAAACCTCCGTAGACCCATCGACGGGCCGACTGACCTGAGGAGATTTCGCGGATCGCATTCTCGGCGTATGGCAAATGTCGAAGCGTTACCCGCCCGAGGTTCGTGAGAGGGGCTGCTGCCCGATCAGGTGACGCCGGTCGGGCAGCAGCACCCTCGCACTAGAGGAACGGGATCAGGTTGCCGTTCGCATCCACGCAGTCGAGTATGTCCTTGTGGGCGAGATCATCGACTGCGTACTGGTATCGGCGGATTAGCACCTCCCACGTACTGCGCACCCTGGAACAGAAGGGTCTGCTGGAACGGCGCGATCACCCGACCGACCGCCGCGCCAAATCCCTCGTTCCCACCGAATCCGGTGCGGCCCTGGTCAATCGGGCCATCGGCGCCGTCGAAACCTGCGACCGTGCCTTCTTCGCCCCCCCTCGGCGACCGCACCCCCCGCTTCACCGCGGCACTGCGTCGACTCCGCGACCGCGAGCCCGACTGAGCAGGCCGCTCTCCCAGAGCAGCGGCCACAGCACCAGGACGGCCACGCCGCACACCACCGGCAGCGCACCGAGATGGGACGCGAACGCGCCCAGCGCCAGAGCCAGAATCGAACAGGGCACCGGCCACGCCAGCGCCCAGCGCCATCCCGCCGCACTGCGGACACCACTCACACCCACCACGATGAAATAGGTTGCGGCGCCGCCGCACAGCGCCCAGCCCACCCCGGTCGCGAGATGGCCGTGCGGATGATCCAGGGCCAGGCCAAGACCCGCGGCGAGGGCGGCTATCCCACCCGTGACGCCGCAGTGGGTGAGCATGGTGCGCTGCCACGGTTCGTTCGCCGCGGCCACCGTGTCGGTCATCAGCCGCGGGATGAAGCCGTACAGCAGCGTCAGCGCCCAGAGCCCGGCCAGGCTGACGAAGGACGCGAAGGCCAGTCCGAGTACCCCCGCGTTCCACCGCACACCGCCCAGCGCCGCGATGATCGCGATGACGCCCTCGCCGAGCACGATGATCACGTACAGACCGAGTCGTTCACCGAGATGGGCCGGATCCGCGTGCACCGCCTCGATCACCGGCACCCGATCGGGATCGAAACGCGGACTCCGCTCTATCCGCTTCAACCGGGCCCGCAGGTTCTTGCGCGCTTCGGCCAGCATCTTGTCGCCGGAGATCGCGAACATCACGTACAGGTCCAGCGCCAGGCCCAGTGCCCACAGCCAGAACTTGCCGGGCTCGCCCACCCACAGCGACACGATCCACGGATACACGCCGACGGTGAGCTGTACCGTCGGCCAGTCGACCACGAACTTGCCGCGGCCCCACAGATGTTCGGCGCCCAGCCGCACCAGCACATAGACCGCCGCGAACGTGGTGGCGTGCCGCTCGGGAATGCCGGGCACGGCCGCCGCCATCAGGCCCAGGCTCAACATGGCCGCCAGCATCAGGGCCACCCTGGCCTGGTCGCGAGCAATGTTGCCGTACAGCGTGATACACGCCCACACCATCCAGAACGCCAGGTACAGAACCACATACAGACCCAGATCGCCCAGTGATGGACCCCGGTGCAGCAGGTGTGTCAGCTGACCGATGCCCGCCACCGCGACCAGGTCGAAGAACAATTCCATCCAGCTCGCGTGCCGCTCGGGCGTCCCGTTGCCCGCATCCGCCGGCTCGCTTCCGCCTGTCCCAGGAGTCTCATTGACCACACCCGCACACTAACCGCCCGGCCCGTGCCCGGTTTCCATACCGCCACGCCGAGGGCCGCCCGACCTGTCGGAGGGCACTGTCATGATGGACCGCGTGACTGCTGCGACCACCCAGGCCCAGCTCCGGCTCGACGAACTCGATGCCGAGCAGGCCGCGGCCGTGCGCGCACCCCGGGGACCGGTCTGCGTGGTGGCGGGCGCCGGCACCGGCAAAACGCGCACCATCACCCATCGCATCGCGCACCTAGGCAGTGTCTCGAAGTAGATGTCGAGGTCATAGCCATTGGTCGATGGCGGCGATCTGAATGACGGCCAGGTATCGGGTGGCGAGTTTCTCGTAGCGAGTGGCGACCGCGCGATGCTGTTTGAGCCGGTTGATGCCGCGTTCGATGGTGTTGCGGTGCCGGTAGATCTCGGGATCGAAGGCCGGTGGACGACCGCCCCGGCGGCCCCGGTTGCGGCGGTGCCCGGCTTGATCGGCTGGGACCGGGATCGTGGCGGCGATCCCGCGCTCGCGCAGGTGAGCACGGTTGGCGGCTGAGGAATACGCCTTGTCGGCCAGCACTCGTTCCGGTCGAACGCGAGCTCGCCCGCGACCGAGGCGAGGGATCCAGATACCGTCGAGGACCGCGGCAAACTGTGGACTGTCGCCGGCTTGACCGGCAGTGAGCAGCAACGACAGCGGTCGCAGGCCGTGTTCGCAGGCCAGATGTAGTTTGGTGCCCCATCCACCCCGGGACCGTCCGAGCGCGTGATCGGCCGGTTCGGTGTGGTGCCCGCCGGGTGGTTCGGTGTGCTGCTCACCGTCACGGCGGGCTCCGGCGGCGTGGGGGTGGGCACGCGTGATCGTGGAGTCCACGCTGACCAGCCAGCCGATCTCGCCGGCGGCGTCGGCGATCGCCTGTAGCTGTTGTAGTACCGCCGCCCACACCCCGGCACGGGCCCAGCGGCGAAACAGTGCGTAGATCGCCTGCCAGGACCCGTAGTACGGCGGGATGTCACGCCACGGGCAGCCGACCCGGATCCGCCAGCGGATCCCGTCGACGAGTCGGCGTCTGGTCCACCTCGATGGCCGACCCGGTCGTTTCGGGCTGGGCAGCAGCGGTTCCAGCCGCGCCCACTGGGCATCGGTCAGGTCCGCTCGCGCGGTCACCGCTAGGGTGGTCACGAGGTCTCCGGTGTTCAGTTGAATCTTGGTCGATCAACCAACTACCGGAGACCTCGCTACTTTCAAAACCACAGCACGCCAACCAGTCTCAAGCCCGCGACACTACTTCGAGACACGCTCTAGCTCCGGCGACGTTGGGCAACCCGACGAGGGCGTCGCCGAGCCTGGATCTACTCATCGTTGAGGACGCTGCCCAGCACCGCGGTGCCCAGTACAACCCCGATGCTCTGCAGGGTGCGAAACAAGGCATTTTGGCGAGCATGGCTTTCTCCGCATCGTCGGCCGCTGCCACGTCCTCGGGCAGAGGTGAGGCGATCGGCATGGTCAGATGCAGGGCGGCAACCCGTTCGGGTGCCAGACAAGCCAGTTCGGTGCTGACGAACGCGCCCCTAGTCGCCGCCGTGTGCTCCGAAGCGTTCGTACCCGAGCCTGGTCATGAGTTCGGCCCAGACCCGTACGGTGCGGCCGGGGTTCCAGCCGGGTTCCCGGGGCCGTTCGCTGAACCCGAAACCGGGCAGTGCGGGTACGACGACGTCGAAGGCGTCCTCGGCCGGACCGCCGTGCGCGACCGGGTCGGTCAGCGGCCCGATGAGGTTCTCGAATTCCAGCACCGAGCCGGGCCAGCCGTGGGTCAGTACCAAAGGGAAAGGTGTCGGGCTCGGGTGAACGCACATGCCAGAACGCGATGTTCAGCCCGTCGAGCCGAGTCTTGAAGTGTGGCAACGCGTTCCATCACTTCTCCACTGATCGCCAATCATGCTGGCGCCAAGCGTCCAGCAGGTTCCGCAGACGTTCCAGGCCGATACCTTGGCTCCCGTCCGGAACCGTCTCCGCCTCGGGAAGTCGGACCCGGTCGAGACGTTCCTGCAGGTCAGGGTCGGGAATGCTGATCGGGAAAGGTTCGATCTCGGTCACGACCGCGACGCTAGGGCAGAACCCGACGCGGTCGATGAAGAGAATGTGTGAATCAGTTCTGCCGCAGTAGGTCCGCCGCCGGTCGCTGCCGCGCTCACCGGGCGGTCCGTTTCCGGTGTGGGCCTGCTTCGGCGATCTCACGCTGTGGCCCCGGCGTCCTCAGCAAGTTTGGGAAGGGCTCATATCTCTCGCTCCGACGAGTTGTTCCCGATCTCGGCGTAGGTCTGGACCAGTGGCAAGACACGGTCGAGGGCCGCCATGTTTTACCACGCCGCGCTGCTGGCGACCCGGACCTCGTGCCCGGCGGCCCGCAACGCCGCGGCGTCGGGAACCATCGGATCGAAATGCCGTGTCCGGGCTGGGGGGTGAGAAGAACGCGCATCGAGCTTCTTTGGAATGGATCGAGATGGGAGCAGCCGAAATCTGGAGCCAGGGCTTGATCATGGCCTGCACAGGTAGACGGGTAGTCGGGAATGTCCGTTGGAGATGAAGCTGCTCACCGGCCGCAAATCGGCCGGGTCGGCGGCCAGAGTGAGTTTCGGGAAGCGAGCGAACAGGGCAGGTAGCGCGAGTTGGGCCTCGAGCCGTGCCAAGGGCGCTCCGAGGCAATGATGGGCGCCGTGGCCGAAGGAGAGGTGTTGGTCTTTGGTGGGGCGGTGTATGTCGAAATCGTCGGCGTTGGGCCCGTGGACGTGGGGGTCGCGACCGGCCGCGGCGAAGGAGGCGAGGATCGCGTCGCCTTTCGGAATGCGGAAGCCATCGATGTCGAGGTCCTCGACCGCGAAGCGCAGCGGCAGGTGCGCGATGGGTGCTTGGTAGCGCAGGGTTTCCTCCACCACGTCGGCCCAGCTCGACCTTCCCTGAAGCACATCCGCACGTTGCTCTGGATGGGTCAGCAGCGCGAAAACAGCGTGGTCGAGCAGGTTCACGGTGGTCTCGTGCCCGGCGCTGATGATCAGCATGAGGGTGTCGATGAGTTCCTTTTCGGTCAGTTGGGTGCCGTCTTCGTCGTAGGTGGCGGTCAGCACGCTGGTGATGTCGTCGCCGGGCTCAGCTCTGCGATAGGTGACGAGTTCGCTGACCAGCCGGTACATGTCGAGGTAATTGGCCACCGGATCTTTGCCGGTGTCCGAGGTGTCGAAGAACCTGTCTACCCGTGCGTGCAGCGCGGCGGCCAGATGATTTGGAACGCCTATCAATTCGCTGATCACGCGGATCGGCACCGGGTAGGTGAACCCTTTCCGCAGATCGACCGCCGTGCCGGGCGGGATCGCCGAGAGCTGGTCGAGCAGGTCGGTGGTGATGGCTTCGATCCGTGGCCGCATCGCCATCGTCCGGCGGTGGGTGAACGCCGGGGACACCAGCTTTCGCAGTCGGCGGTGCTCGGCTCCGTAGGCGGTGAACATGTTGTCGACACCGACCCACGAGCGCAGCGGCCAATCCGCAGGGATCTCACCGTTGTTGAATGCGGTCCAGTGCTGCCGCGCGTCTTTGGATACCCGGGAGTCGGTGAACAGACGGCGTAGTACGGCGGTGTCGGTCACCGACCACGCGAGAACGTCACCGGGCAGCACGACCTGGGTGATCGGCCCGCGCAGGCGGATCCGTGCCGACTCGCCTTGGATGTCGACACCGGCAGTGTCCAGCACGATCGGTGCGTGCTCCGCGGTGCCGGTGCCCGTGCTTCCCGAATCCTGTTGACTCACAAGCCTACTCGCCTTCATGCAAGTGCCACGATCGTCTGATCTGGCCACCTTCGAAGGCTAGCGAGATCGGTAGCGCACACGCTTGAATCGCCGCGCCATCTGGATGGAACATTCGCGCCACCAGAATGACCACGAACGGATCTGACGGCGAGATGACCCCCACCGCAGTGGACGCGCAGGCATCGCACGATGCCTGCACTTCGAGTGCTCGCCTTGAACCAGGGCGATACCTGGCGAGAAGATGGGCTCCGGGCAGCGTAGGCGGAGTGGATCGGCAGAGGATGGACAGCACAGGAACCGAGGTCGCAGACCAGCGCGGTGGGTTCGTACTGGACTCCACCATCGCCGGTACTCGCGGATTCGATGTCTTCCAACACGAGTGGCGGGCGAAGATCGGCGATCGCTTCCCGCTGCCGACTGTCAGCCGGGCCACGACCGGTGATTTCCGGGTCAGGAGCCGCGTGGCGCAGATATGCGATGTGGCGATCCACGATCTCGACAGCGCCTCAGCCATCCGGACCGCGGGCACACTGTCCGGTTACGCGGATCAGGTACGGATGTATGTGGTGCGGCGCGGTGTGTGGTCGTTGGGCGGTCCGCCTGGTCGCGTCGAACACACGGTGTCGGCCGGACAGTTCCTGCTGCGGCACGGGCCGCTGCTGCACTTCGCGACGACACCGCACACCACGGTGCAGTTCCTCGCGCTGCCCGTCGCCGCGTTCGAGCCACGACTGCGAAACCGCAGCGTCATCGAGTCAGCGGACTCGGCCGAGATGCGCGTGCTGCTGGCCCACACGAGCACGGTCCACGCGACGGTGACCGACCTCGGCCCTGCCGGTGTGCACGCCGCCCACGGCGCGCTGCTCGAACTAGCCAAAGCGGTGGTGACCGGCGGATTCGACGACGCGGAACCCGAACTCGAGCCCGCACTCATCGAGGCGGCAAAAGTGTTGGCGGACAGTCGTCTCGCCGATCCTGAACTGTCCCCGGCAATGCTGGCACGCGAGCTCAACGTCTCCGTGCGCACCCTGCAACGAGCGTTCACCACGGCGGGAGAGTCGGTGGCCACCTACATCCGCCACCGCAGGCTCGACCAGGCCCGGCTCGCACTCACCGCCCGATCCCGTCCGCCTAGCGTCTCCGAACTCGCCGCGTACTGGCAATTCTCCGACAGCAGCCACTTCATCCGCGCCTTCAAAAACCGCTACGGCCAGCCGCCCGCCGAGTACGCCCGCTCAGCCAGGACCACCTGAATCCTGAGCTGGATCCACGGACGAGCTGGCAGAACTGTGCAGGAACGGCCAGAGCTACAGATAATTCTGTCGAGTCATGCCCCAGAGGTGATCACCGCTGCCCGGCCCGAAGATGTCGTCGTCATGCGCAAGCGCGCCGACGGGAGCCGTGTCGGTCGCGCTATTGCCACCATCCCCATGACCGGGAGAGAGGAAGTGATGCGGAAGGCGCGGCTGGCCGCTCAACTTACCGCTGTGACGAATCACGCCGGACTCGCTCAACGAATGAGCCGCGACGAAATCCGTCAACTGGTGGGAGGCACTCGGTGGAATCCTGGCAATCCTGCGAGCCGCCGACCCCGGCGACAAGCTGGAAGTCTACCGAGAACTGGGACTGAAACTTACCTACAACCACGACGACCACACAGTTACGGCCGAGACGAACCCACGGCCACGTGTTGGCGTACTGTCTGTGTCCGGAGGGGGACTTGAACCCCCACGCCCGATAAAGGGCACTAGCACCTCAAGC
>NZ_JBEXUI010000054.1:0-49809 GCF_040614395.1 Nocardia sp. NPDC005998
GAGATCGCCACGGCGGCGGCGTACCAGGAACAGCACTCCGGGCACTGTTCCAGGTGTTCGTCCACGCGCGCCGCGGGCACGGTTTCGCGTTCGCCCGCCTGCGGCGCATGCGCTTCGACGACTCGGACGCAAGACGGGCCGCGAACGTCGCTCGTAAGACGAAGTCAGTCAGCCAGCATTTCGAACACCAGGCGCGGCAGCGCTGTGCCGATGGGTTCGCGGATGACCTCGGTGGCGATGCCGTCGTAGGGCGTGGGCTCGGCATTGACGATGACCAGATCCGCGCCGCTGTCGACGGCGATCGCGCACATCGACGCGGCGGGCTCCACCTGCAGTGAGGACCCGATGGCGAGGAAGATATCGCTGGCCTCGGCGGTCAGCGCGGCCTTGGTCACGGTGCGCCGGTCCATCTGCTGGCCGAACATGATGGTCGCCGATTTCAGGATGCCGCCGCAGGCCGGGCACGGCGGATCCGCCTCGCCGGCCGCCACGCGAGCCAGGGTGGCGGCCATGGTCGTCTGGTAATCGCAGCCGATACAGACGACTTCGAACATATTGCCGTGGATCTCGATCACCCGGCCGGGCGAGGATCCGGCGCGCTGGTGCAGCCGGTCGATGTTCTGGGTGATGATCGTGATGGTGCGTCCCGCGCGCTCCAGGTCGGCGAGCGCGGCGTGCGCGGCATTCGGCTCGGCCTGCCAGGCCGGGTTGTCGCGGCGCGCCAGCCAGGACCGTTTACGCAGCTCCGGATCGGCGAGGTAGGCGTCATAGGTCGACAGCAGTTCGGCGATGGGATCCTTCGTCCACACCCCGCGCGGGCCACGGAAGTCCGGTATGCCGGAATCGGTGGAGATGCCCGCGCCGGTGAGCACGCCGATCCGTCCGTCACGTTTGCGCCAGTCGGTCGTCATATCGAATCAGCGTAGGGCGCTGCGCGATCCCTGCCCATAGCGATCGGTTGGCCGCGACGACGAGCCGAGTCGTGAGAGATTGTTACACTAAATCTCTCATGTTCTTGGGGGACCGATCAAAGGAGATCGCAATGACCGCCGCCGTCGTATTCGATAGCAGTTCAGGGAACGCACCGCAGCGCCGCCCATTCGCACCGGGCACGCGGATGTGGGACGAGACCGGGTTGATCACCTTCTCCCTGACGGCCGGTTCGGCGTTCCTGCTGCAGACCATGGAGCCGACCATCTCCGCCGTGGTCGATGAGCACTCCACCTTCCGAACCGATCCGCTCGGACGCGCGGTGCGCAGCATCGGTTCGGTGATGATGTGGATCTACGGCGGCGACGAGGCGATCGCCGAGGCGGATCGGCTGCGCAAGATGCACGCCACGCTAAACACCACCACCCCGGACGGCGTACGGCACAAGGCGCTGGCCGCCGGACCGTGGGCCTGGGTCCTGCACACCGGCACCTTCGCCTTCACCGAGAATGCGGAGTACTTCTCCCGCCGCCCGCTCACCGCGGCCGAGAAGGAGGCGTACTACCAGGAGACGGTGCAGCTCATGCGCAATTTCTCGGTGGCTCCCAAGGAGATTCCGGCGAATTATGCCGAATTCGAGAAGTTCTTCGCGGATATGGTCGACAACCACCTGCAGGAGACCGGCACCGCACATGACTACCTGAAGGTGATCCGCTCCGTCGCGCCGCCGCGGCAGCTGCCGCGCGCATTGCGGCCGGTGTGGCAGCGCGTGGTATCGCCGGTGGGACGGCTGCAGTACTTCGTCACCGTCGGCACCACGCCGGAGCCCGCACGCCGCAAGCTCGGCCTCACCTGGACCGCGTCCGATGAACGCAAACTGAAGGCATTGGGCTGGTTCATCGCTCGCGCGGTGCCGCTGCTGCCGGAGCGGGTGCGCTACTTCCCGATCGCGTACGAGGCGCGTCGGCTGGAGCGCGATCGGGCGCGACTGCGCAAGGTCATCGATCTGCGTCCCATGTGAGTGTCACGCGCTCGGCTGCGACGAGCGAGGGGCCCGCGGCTGCCGTTTGGCACCGCGGGCCCGCTGTATGCAGGCAAAATGCAGAATTCATGACCGACCGGTTTCTTCTCGGTCGATATCCCGCCCGTGGCAACAACTCTCGAGTGAGCGGCCTCGAGATGCCTTGGCGGACAGAGTCGGCCCCCTCGTCGCGAAACACATTCGCCCCGCCCTGGTATACGTATCACGCACCCTACGACGCAGACCCGGTGCAAACTGTGCCCGACATTTCCGACATCGCGCCCAGCACAAGCTCCGATACACCAGCCTGAAAGGTTCTCCCGCGTATGGCTCACAAGCCCATCGTGCTGTTCGTCTGTGTCCACAATGCGGGCCGGTCGCAAATGGCCGCCGGATTCCTCGACACACTCGCCGGTGACCGCATCGATGTGCGTTCTGCGGGCAGCGTGCCCGCCGACGAACTCAACCCGACAGCCGTCGCGGTCATGGCCGAACTCGATATCGACATCTCCGCGCAGGCGCCCAAGGCGCTGACCGTCGACGCGGTGGCCATGTCCGATGTCGTCGTCACCATGGGCTGTGGCGACGTATGCCCGTTCTTCCCCGGCATCAGCTATCGCGACTGGATGCTGCCCGATCCGACCGGCGAGGACATCGCGATCGTCCGATCGATCCGCGACCGGATCCGCATCCTGGTGGAGAACCTGATCGCCGAATTGATTCCGGCCACCGCCTGCTGAGTCCGATTTGTTCAATACACCCGCCGAAGTGCGGCATACGCTGCGGATATGACTCCACAACTGAACGTCTTCGGCATTGTCGTCAGCGATATGGCCGCCTCGCTCGCCTTCTACCGACGCCTGGGTCTCGAGTTCCCGGAGGGGGCGGAGACCGAGGGCCACGTTGAAACCACACTGCCCGGCGGCGTGCGGGTCACGTTGGATACCGAGGCGGTCATCAAATCCTTCCACGCCGACTGGCAGCGACCGACGACGGCGGGCCGGATCGGATTGGCGTTCCAGTGCGCGGACCCGGCCGAAGTCGATGCGGTCTACGACGAACTCACCGGCGCGGGCTACCACGGCGAGTTGAAGCCATGGGACGCCTTCTGGGGCCAGCGCTATGCCACGATCCTGGATCCGGACGGCACTGGCGTCGATCTGTATGCGCCGCTGTCCAGTTGATCCGGTAACCGCGCGCTACCGGCGAGTGAGCAACTCGCTCAACGGCATTCCGGCCAGTTCGCGCACATCGCGCGCGAGATGGGCTTGGTCGGCGAATCCGGTGCGAAATGCGGTGTCCGCGAGCGGCACTCCGCTGCGGGCCACCGCGAGCGCCCGCTGCAGTCGCAGAATGCGCGCCAAGGTTTTGGGCCCGTAGCCGAATGCCGCGAGCGATCGCCGATGCAGCACCCGCGCACCGAGCCCGGCGGCGTCGGCCGTCGCCGCGACCGACCATCCGGCATCCAGTGCACCGACGATCCGCCGCAATACCGGATCGGGCGGCTCGGTCTCGTACGCCCGCCGCAATGCGATCGCCTCCAGCGCGGCGGGCTGATCCCGCGCCGCCCCGATCTGTTCCGCGAGCCGTCGCGCCGTCGCCGCGGACCACAGATCGGCCAACTCGACCCGCCTATCGCGCAACTCGTGCGCGGGCACTCCGAGCAACGCGGGTGCGGTCCCCGGCGCGAACCGAATCCCCACCCACCGCCTGTCGACCGCACCATCGGCCATATACGCCCGGGTATCCGGCCCGGCGACCAGCAATCTGTCTTCGCTCCACAGCAGATCCATGCAGCCATCCGGCAGCACCGGCAGCGCAGCCCCGGTGGCGTTGGTGTTCGTCCACACCACGGCATCGGTGAGCCGCGACCGCCGCTCCCGATACCTCGACGCCACCTCTGCCACGGATTCGAGGCTACCCGCGCCACCCACGCCGAAAGCCGCGCCTCAATCGGTTGTGCGGGGACATCACGATCAGCGACGGACAGGCGGGCGTGCCCTCGGCGAGAGTTCACGCGCCATCACGGCGCCGGTGTGTCGAATCACCGCTCAGTGCGGAGTGATACCGCGTGGGATGACCCGGATCACCTGATTGTCACCCGCGGCGATTTTCGACTCCGGATCCTTGCATCCCACGGTGACCTCGGCACCCGGTGGCGAGGAAAAGGTCCACAGTGTCATCCACTCTTTCCCGCCGATATTTTCCGGTTTGTTCGTATTGGTCGAACGTAGGTCTTCGTTGCGGCCGGTGCTGTCAGTGACGGTGCAGCGCAGACTTGTGGTCGCGGCGGCCCAGTCGACGGGCACTCTGATATCCATCACGGCATCGGCGGGAATGGGCACTTTCTTGCTCTCCCCCAGCGGAATTCGCACACCGCCGCCGGGTTCCTCGTGTTCGGTCGCGGCGGGCGTCGCGCTCACCGAACTCGATTCCGACGCGGCCGACGATTCCGTTGCCGCCGTCGGGGACTTGTTATCGGAACACCCCGCCACGGCCACGGCCAGCGAGGCCGTCACCGTCATCCAGATCAGTTTCACAGGTCAACCTCTCTTCGACAGAGCATGACTACAACTTCCAGATGGACGCAGACTACATGGCGCGAAATCGGCAATTTGTTTGCAAATAAGCGGACTCGGCCGAAATCGGAAATCCGGATGGCGCGATACTGGTCGGCGTAGCTCTCGCCGCCATTCGCCTCGAAGGAACTACTCCATGACGATGCCCGTCGCATTCAGCACGCTCGATGTCCGCACCGCCGATGGCAATGCCGACTCCCACCTGGCCCGACCCGATGACGGCGGACCCCATCCCGGCGTGCTGTTCTACATGGACGCCTACGGCCTGCGCCCGTACCTGCGCGAAATGATGGAAGCCATCGCGGCCAATGGGTTCACCGTGTTGGCGCCCAATGTTTTCTACCGATCCGGGCGCGCCCCCGTGCTGCCGATGCCCGAATCCACCGACCCGGTTGGGCACGCGAAATTCTTTGCCGCACTGGGCCCGATGCGGGCTGCGTTCACGCCCGACAAAGCGTTGGCAGACGCACAAACCTATCTCGATTGGCTCAGCGCCGCCGAGTTCGTTGCGCCGGGTCCGGTGGCGGTTACCGGATACTGCATGGGCGGCAGACTCGCCTTGCGCACCGCGGGCGCATTCGGGAATCGCATTGCCGCGGCGGCGAGTTTCCACGGCGGCCGCCTGGCCGTGGACGACCAACCCGACAGTCCGCATCACGCCGCCGCTGGCATTACCGCCGAACTGTGGATCGCGCACGCGAGCCAGGATGATTCGATGCCGCCGGAGCAGATCGCCCGTCTCGACAAGGCGCTCGACGCCGCGCATGTGCGTTACACCTCGGTGGTCTACCCGAATACCCGCCACGGCTTCACCATGCGTGACACTCCCGTCTTCGATCAGGCGGCCTACGACCGCCACCTCGCGGATCTCCTCGCGCTGCTGCGGCGGGCCCAGCAGGCAAGATGATGGGACAACGCGGAGGAGTGCAGATGGAGTTGAGCTACGAGGACGTGAAGGCCGCCGCCGATCGGATCGCCGGTCGGGTGCGGCCGGTCGCCATCGTCCCTGGGGACAGTGACGCGGTCGCGACGACCGGATCCGGACCGGCTGAGCTGTGGCTGGCGCTGGAGTTCATGCAGCACACCGGATCGTTCAAAGCCCGTGGGGCGCAGAACTTCATCCAGGCGCACCGCGATGACGGGACGCTACCCGACGCGGGCGTGACCATCGCCTCGGGCGGGAACGCGGGGCTCGCGTGCGCGTGGGCAGCACGCGGGCAGGGTGTTCGGGCGACGGTATTCCTCCCGACCACCGCCCCGGCCGTGAAGGTCGAGCGACTGCGCGGCTACGGCGCGGACGTGCGCCTGGTCGGTGCCGAGTACGCCGAGGCACTCGCGGCCTGTCACGAATACGCCGACACCAGCGGCGCGCTGCGCTCCCACGCCTATGACAACCCGTATATCGCGGCCGGTGCGGGCACGTTGATGATGGAGATCCACCGGCAGCTCCCCCGGTTGGACACCGTCGTCGTCGCGGTCGGCGGCGGCGGTCTGTTCGCCGGAATCGCCACGGCAGCGGCGCACTATGGCGTAAGGACGATCGCGGTGGAACCGGAGAACTGCCGGGCCCTACACGCCGCGATCGCGGCCGGGCAGATCGTCGACGCACCGGTCGACTCGGTCGCCGCCGATTCCCTCGGCGCCCGCCGCGCCACCGAACTGGCGCTGCACGCGGTGCGGAATTACGACGTCACCTCGGTCCTCGTCCCCGATCGGGACATCATCGCGACCCGCAGAAAACTGTGGCACGACCGCCGCCTGGCGGTGGAACACGGCGCCGCGACCGCGCTCGCGGCCCTGACCACCGCCGACGGTGTCTACCGCGCCCAACCCGGCGAGCGGATCTGTGTCGTGCTGTGCGGCGCGAATACCGATCCAGCGGACCTCGCGCAGTAAATCGGGTCGAGTTCGGGCCGGGGCACTAAGCTCGATATCGACTCGGATGGAGGCACCTCATGTCGGTCCAATCCCTCATGGTCCCGGTTGGAACGCCCGCGCCGGACTTCGCGCTACCCGATCTCGACGGTCACACCCACGCCAGGGCCGACTACACCGCCGGTCCCGGACTCCTGATCATCTTCGCCTGCAATCACTGCCCGTACGTGCGGCATATCGAGTCGAAGCTCGGCGAGGTACTCGGCACACTGGCGATCCCGACCATCGCGATCTGCACCAATGACGCCGACGCCTACCCGGACGACGCACCGGAAGGGCTGCGCGCCCAAGCCGACCGCGCCGGTTGGAAGTTCCCCTACCTGATCGACGAATCCCAGCAGGTGGGTCGAGCCTTCAGCGCCGCGTGCACGCCGGACTTCTTCCTCTACGATGCCCGCCTCGAACTCGCCTACCGCGGCGCATTCGACGAATCCACGCCGGGCAACGGTAAACCGGTGACCGGCAATGAATTACGCGCCGCGATCGAGAATGTGCTCACCGGAGCAACCGTGCCCGAACCGCATCGGCCGAGCATGGGCTGCTCCATCAAATGGCGGGCCTAGGTACCGATCACCGCATTCATGATCGTGCCCGCGCTGGTCGCGACGACACCGCCGATCATGGCTCCCGCCACCATCTTCGGTGACTGCAGGCCGCCGCCAGACCACTTCTCCCAGGCGAACCGACCGCCCGCGTAGGTGATGGCGGTGACGCCGGCCAGCAGAATGAACCACGTGAAATAGCGCACCATCTGCAGGATTTTGTTCGCGAGGGGTGGCGCCTCCGGTGTCGGGTTGCCGAGTTGGGCCAGGACTGCTCCATAGGTGTCATGTGCCGCGGCGAGAATCATGCTCACAGTCGTACCCCTCTTCTGATATTGGCGACGCCGTAGAGCGCCTAGCCAGATAATAGCGTCTCGGCTCGAGACAGATTGTGCAGCAACCGGATTCATCGGCATACCGGTTCAGCTGGATTTCTGCACCGGTTCGCGATCATGCCGCAGCAGGTGCGGCGCGAGCAGCAGACCGGACACCGTGCGGACGCTCGACGTGACCGTGGCGATCGCGACGGCGAAAGACGTTGCGACAACTAGCCCGGCGACGAACCTGGCCAGCAGCAGGATCGAATAGTTCGGCGCGAGAGCCGAACCCAGATTCGCGACGACCGCTACCGCGACCAAGCCGAGGACGATCGGCTTTCGCGGCAGCCGTGCGGTCGCCACGGTCACCCAGCAGGAGATGTTGCGCGATCTGCTGCATGCGATGTGCCGCCCGACTCTCTTGTTTAAACATACGATCGGACGTATTCTTTAACCTATGACGACGGCGACGCTCCCGACCACCGAGGAAACCGATCCGTTCTGCCTGTCTCCGCTGGACGCGGCCGCACTGCTCTTCGACGCACCGTGGCGCCGGTTCGCGGTGATCGGCGACAGTCTTTCGGCCGGGACCGGCGATCCGAGCCCGGGCTACGCCAGCATGGGGTGGGCCGATCGCGTGGCGGATACGCTGCGCCGGGTGCATCCCGACCTGGCATACCGCAACACCGCACAGGATGGGGCGACGACGGCCCAGATCATGCGGCACCAAGCCGATCAGCTGACCGAGTTCGCGCCCGATCTGCTCCACGTGCCATCCGGTGCGAACGATATCGTCCGGCGCACACCGGATTTCGCCGAAATCGAGCAGACATTGCGCACGATGTACCGGTTCGCCGCCGGAACCGGAGCCCAGCTGATGACCTTCACCTTGGGCAGAGCCTATGTCGTGCCGGTCTTTTCGGATTGGCGCGAGCGGGTGCGCCTGGTCAACGACATCACTCGCCGCCTCGCGGCCGAGTACGGCGCACTGGTCGTCGACATGTGGGATCACCCGATCAACGACCGCGCGAATCTATTGAGCGCGGACCGCATCCACTTCTCGACCTCGGGACAGGCGGTCATGGCGGCCGAGGTCGTCAAATCCCTTGCACACCAACTCGGTAAGCGAGTACCCGCATGATGCCAGGATCACGAAGCGATTCGATAAGGGGTGGTGGCCCGGTAGCGGGCGGGCCCGAGGACAAGCGTCTGCAGCGCGGCGCGCGCAGTCGCCAGCTCGTGCTCCGCCAGGCCGTCGACACCGCCTCCCTCGATGGTCTCGACGGCTTGAGCTTCGGCAAACTGGCGACCGATACCGGCCTCAGCAAGGCGGGTGTGCAGACGCTGTTCAAGACCAAGGAAGCCCTGCAGCTCGCGGCACTCGACCTGGCCCGCGAGATGTTCATCGATGCCGTCATCCGGCCCGCACGCGCACAGCCCCATGGGGTGCAACGCCTTCGCTCGCTGATCGAGCACTGGATCGGCTACGCCGAGACACCGCTGTTCGCGGGCGGCTGCTACCGCGTCGCCAATATGGCGGATTTCGACAGCCATCCAGGACCGGTCCGCGACGCCCTGGTCCGCGACCAGCGGGACTGGATGGCCACTATCGCCCGCGAACTCCGCTACGCCGTCGATGCCGGCGAAATCGTGGACCTGGATACCGATTTCGCCGCCTTCCAAATCGACGCCGTCCTGTGCTCGGCCAATACCGCTCTGCGCCTCGGCGATACCGATGTGGTGCACAAGGTCCGCCGGGTGGTCGAGGGCTTTCTCAACGCACCGGCGTGATCCGCCGATCAGGGGCGATCGGCGGTTTGCTCCAGTTCGATGCGGGTTCGGTCGTCGGTGAGGATGAGGGTGCCGTCGATGGTGGTCCAGGCGGGGGCGAGCAGGAGGAATTCGGTGAGCCAGGTGTCCTGGTTGGTGACTTCCCGCGGATAGGACAGGACGGTGCTGAAGGGGGAGCGGGTCTTCAGGACGCCGTCATCGACATCCACCTCGAACATCACGGTATTGCCGCCCGCGTGGGCGGACAGGCGCTGGGTTTCGTCGACGAACCACAGGGTGATCTGGGTGCCGCGGACCAGGAATCGTGGTCGGCCGTTCTCGGTTACCGACGAGGAGACGTAGCGGTGACCCCACAGCCCGCAGTCGTGCCCACCCATTGCCCGACCACCCCTCATCGAATCGCCACGAGATACAGGCCCACCTGTCACCCGACCACCACCCCTCGTCGAACCGCTAGGCGATACTGGCCCACCCGTCACCCGACCACCACCCCTTATCGAACCGCTAGGCGATACTGTCATTTGGTGATCAGCCCCTACTCACGGCGTACGACGGCCCACCTATCCTGATTGCCGCCCCCGCGGGCAGAAATGACCCGGTCCACTGAGCGAACCGATCAGCGCATATTCTTCTCGACTTCGCGCGCGGCGCGTGCGACCAGGCCCGGCAGATTCGGCGGAAACTGTTGCGACAGTGACATACAAGCGATGGCAGCCACATCACAGACGCCGGGTTGACGGATTGCCGCTGCGGCACAACATATTCCGGCGATCAGATCGTGATGGTCGACGGAAACCATTCCGGCATCGGCAATTCCGGTGCGCACGCGATGCCATTCGGCGGCCGAATAGGTCGGTGGCGGGACGGTATTGTCGGCACGTCCCGCGAAGAGCACCTGCACCATCGCGGTCCGATACACCACATCGGGATCAGCGGTGGTGTTCAGGAAGAATTCCGCGCCCTTGACCCCGGCTACCAGCCGGACCTCGCCCGCGTCGAGAACACAAACGGCGACAGTCGAATTCGTCAGAGCCGCCAACACCCGGGCCGGTCGTTGCGCGGCCCGGCGCAGCCGCGGCGCGGCCTGCCAGTGCCGACCGAGCTCTGCCATCCGCTCGCCGACGAAATACCGCTGTTCCACCCGCTGCACCGCGCCGAGCACCACCAACTGCTCGGCCAACCGGTACGCGGTGGCCTTCGCCAACCCGGTGGACCTGGCCAGCTGCGACAGCCCGCAGCCCTCCGGCGCCGCCGAAATCGCTTCCAGTATCTGGAAACCGGCATCGAGCACCCCACGGCCCGCTCCGTCAGCCGATGGACTCCCGGCCATCGCGCCCCGCCTTCCTCCGCACCGCGGCCGCACGTCGGCACAACACGGCAAGAGAAGATGCTACGCCCACTGTCGTTCGCAACAAGGCGTTCTGCGATGCTCAGCCCACAGTAAGCACGACCTTGCCTGGACCGCGCCCCTTTTCGCTCTCCTCCTGCGCGGCCGCCGCTTCTTCGAGCCGGAATGTCCGCGCCGGTCCGGACAGCCGGAATGCACCACTGGCGACCCGCTCGGCGACCTGGTGCAGAAGTTCAGTTGGCCGCGGGCCACCGCCGCCGGTGAGGAAGGTGATGCCGAGTTCCAGTGCGGCCGGATCCACGATCGTCACGATTCGATCGGTGCCGCCGCGCAGTTCGACGGCGGCAGGCAGCACACCGTGTCCGGCCGCGTCGAAGACCGCATCGATGCCATCGGGGGCGAGAGCTCGCACACGACCGGAAACACCGTCACCATATGTGGTCGGGATCGCGCCGAGTTCGCGAACGATGTCCTGATTGGCCGCCGAGGCCGTACCTATTACGGTGGCACCATCGGCTACCGCCAGTTGCACGGCCATCGACCCCACCGCACCGGCGGCACCATTGATCAGCACTGTCTCATCCGGTTGTAATTTCAATGCGGCCAATGCCTTCGCCGCGGTCGAGACCGCGACCGGGAGCGATGCGGCATCGACCCAGGACAATTCCGGCGGTTTCGCGGCGACGGCGGTGCTGATCGCGTATTCGGCGTAGGCCGCGACGGCCCAGCCCAGCACCTCATCGCCGACCGCCACCTCGGTCACCTCGGGACCGACCGCATCGACCACACCCGCGATCTCACCACCCGGATACTGCGGGAAGACCGGCTCACCGAAAGACAGTGCGCCGGAACGAATCTTCCAATCCGCCGGATTAACCGCGGTGGCCCGCACCGCGACCCGGACCTGACCAGCGCGCGGTTCCGGAATCGGGATGTCAACGACCTGCAGTACCTCTGGCCCACCGTGTTCGTTGTACGCAATCGCCCGCATCGCCTCAGCCTACGTGCAAGATCAGAATTTTCTCAGCAGAGTCTCATAGAACACCAGCCCTGATCTCAGGAGTGTTCCGTTCAATGACCGATAGCTACCTACCGCCCGGTCCCAGTCTCAACCGGGCGGTAGGCAGCGCCAATGTTCGCGTGAATCCGAAACGACCTCGAACCGAATCGGCGGCCATCTCGTAACACATAGCACAATGTATCGAGAACGCCGAGGTCGCGATGAGTGCCGAACACTTCAACCGTCGAACAATCGTCATCGGAGCAGGGGCCGCGGCAGTTGTCGCGGCCTGCTCGACGAGCGAGCGCTCGTCAACGCCGACAACCACTTCCACCGCGACGCCAGCGACAACATCGAGTTCGGTCGCCGCCGCTCCCAGCGCCGAACCACCACCACCGCCGACCGAGCAGGTGCAGGCGGGCCCCGAACCGGCGCCGGGCACCGCGCTCACACGCACCTCCGATGTGCCGATCGGCTCCGGCGTGCTGCTCGGCGATACTGTCGTCACCCAGCCGAGTCCCGGTAATTACCAAGCTTTTTCGGTGATCTGCCCGCATGCGGGCTGTGCTGTCAACGTGATCAGCGGCGGCACCATCAACTGCCCTTGTCACGGCAGCAGATTCAACCTCGACGGATCCGTCGCCACCGGTCCGGCCACCCGGCCGTTGGCCGCACGCACCATCTCTGTACAGGGGGAATGGATCGTCGCGGGCGCGTTCGCCCCGCTGCCCGCCGCCCAGCAGCAGGTCCAGGAACAACCCGCACCGGCCCAGCAGGTCATCGAGCCGGGCGCACCCGAGAACGCGCTGGCCCGCGCCTCCGACGTACCGGTGGGCTCCGGACTCATTCTCGGCGATACCGTGCTCACCCAACCGAATCCCGGTAACTACCAGGGCTTCTCGGTGATCTGCACGCATCAGGGCTGTGCCCTCAACGAAATCGCGGGCGGCACCATCAACTGCCCATGTCACGGCAGCAAATTCCATCTCGACGGCTCCGTCGCCACCGGCCCGGCCAACGAGCCGCTGTCGCGCCGTGAGGTATCGGTACAGGGCGACTGGATCGTGGCGGGCGCACCGGCAACGCCGCCGGTGATCAAACCGTTGTGGTGTGAGATACCGTTCTTCGCCCCGGGTAGCGCGGGCTGCTGACGGCTACTTTCGCCGAGCGGTTCGGGTCGCTCCGATGGAGGCGGCCACCACGCAGATGACGCCGGTCCATTGCCCGGGATTCATGATCTGTCCGAGGACGATCAGTCCGGCGAGTGCGGCGGCCGCGGGTTCGAGGCTCATCAGTACGCCGAAGACACGCGGTGGAATGCGCCGCAGCGCTTCGAGTTCCACCGAATACGGCAGCACCGACGACAACATCGCGACGGCGAATCCGGCGGCGAGGACGGAGGGGTGGAACAGCGTGGTACCTGCCTCGGCGATGCCGACCGGGACCATGAGCACACCGCCGAATGCCATCGCGATGGCCAGACCTCCGCCGCCGCTGGTGCGGTCGCCGAGTGCGGCGCTGAGCAGGATGTAGCCCGCCCAGCACGCTCCGGCGGCCAGGGCGAACAACACTCCGGACCACGCCGTCTGCCCGCCCGCCCTGGTCAGCAACAGCACCCCGGCGCCAGCGAGCACCGCCCACACCGGATCGGCCCACCGCCGCGAGCCAGCCAGGGCGACGCTGAGCGGCCCGAGGAATTCGAGGGTCACCGCCGTACCGAGCGGAATTCGGTCGATGGCCTGGTAGAAACATAGATTCATGACGGCGAGCACCGCGCCGTAGCCGAGCACCACCGGCAGCGCGCGCCGCTCGATCCGCAGCCCGGACCGCCAGACGACCAACAGCACGATCCCGGCGAAGAACAGCCGCAGCGTCACCGCGCCCGCGGCACCGGTCGCGCTGAACAGCTGTTTGGCCAGCGCCGCGCCGACCTGCACGCTCACGATCCCGATCAGCACCAAGGCCGTCGGCGGCACCCCGCCGAGCCCACGCAGGCTCATCGCGCGCAAGGCCGTCAGCGGCCGCGCTTGCACATTCCGTTCGAAATCAATCGCGACCACGCGACACCCTCCATCGACAAAACCCCGACCTTCCATCATCCGCATACTGTCAACGGATGGCGCGTGGGAGTCAGGCGGCGGGTCGAGGACCTGCCAGATCGACGAGATCGCCATCCTGTGGCACCGAATCCGCCGCGGCTGCAAGCGACTTCGCACGCTTACTGCCCACGAGGAACACCACAACCAGCAGTACGCTCAACCACACGTAGGTGTTGCCCCACAGGTGTTGCCAAGGCGTCCACGACAATTCGCGTCGATTGTCGCCGGGCATCCAGTTCTGCGGCCCGTAGACGAATGCCGCCGCGGTCACCACGATGGCCACATACCACCCGATCGCCCGACCCCGCGGCACCGTGGTCGCATAACAGACCATCCCGAACAGCGCGGGCGCGATCATCACCCAGTGATGCGACCAGGAGATCGGCGATACCAGCAAGGTGAAGACCGCATTGATCCCCAGCGCGAGCGCGGGCGCATGTTCCGCCTGTCGCATGGCCGCGACCACCAGGACGAGCAGCGCCGCGCTCAGCACCAGCCAGAGCACGGTGAACAGCGGCTTCTCCACGCCGAATCGGGCCAGCACGGCCTGAATCGACTGGTTGGTGTGGAACGACGAGCCGCTCAATCCCGAGACATTGCCGAGTCCACCGAACCAGTAGGTGGCCGATTCCTTGGGCAGCACCGCGAAGCTGAGCGCCGTCGCCACCGCACCGGTGACGGCGGCCGTCACCGCCGCGCGATAGTCCCGGCGCACCAGGAAGTACAGCACGAACGCGGCCGGAGTCAGCTTGATCGCAGCCGCAACGCCGACCAGCATGCCGCGCCGCCACTTCGGCTTCTCGGTCAGCGCGTCGGCGGCGACCAGCACCATCAGCAGCAGGTTGACCTGCCCGAAGTCCAGCGTCGAACGGATCGGCTCCAACAGCATGGCCAGCGGCGTCGCGCATGAGGTGGCCAGCAGCGCCAGCCGCAGCCCACTGTGTTCGGGCCAGCGCCGCCGCGCGACCAGATACAGCGTGACGGCCAGCGCGAGCGTCGAGGAGATGAAGAAGGTGAAGGCCGCGGCATCCCAGGGCAGCAGGGCGAAGGGGCTCAGCACCAGTGCGGCGAACGGCGGGTAGATGAACGGCAGGCCGATGCCAATGGTGGTCTGTGGCAACTGGCCGTACATATCCGCGCCGTCACGCAGCGCCTCGATGCCGAGCCGGTATACCTGCAGGTCGATGAAACCGCCGGTGATCCGATGGAAGGGCCACAGCGGTTCGGTCAGGCACCACGTGGCGAAGGCAATGAGCAACACCGGCACTAGCCACACCACGCGCCCGAATCGTCGGTTCACGGGCTTGGACCTATCTCGGGTGGTGACATTACTCATCCGCGGCGACTATACCGACCCGCGCGAACGCGTCCGAATCGGCGTTCCAGCCAGTGCCAATTCGGTGGCTCAGGACGTCTCGAACAGGCTCAGCAGATCGTTCTTGCCGAACATGGCGGCCGCAGCACGCGCGGACGGGCTGCCGGCATCCGGATCGGCGCCCGCGGCGAGCAGCGCACGCAGGATCTCGACCTCGCCCTTGAAGACCGCGCCCGCCAGCGGCGTCTGCCCTTTGTCATTGGCCCGATTCGGGTCGGCGTCGCGCGCGAGCAGCACCCGCACCGCGTCCTGCTGACCGTGGTAGGCGGCCAGCATGAGCAGGCTGTCGCCGTGGTCATTGGTGAGGTTCACCGGGACACCAGCGTCCAGGTAGGCCGTGAGCTGCTCGGCATTGCCATGGCGCGCCAGATCGAAAATCTTGGTGGCGAGTTCGAGCAGTTCCGGATCCATGTCGTCAGCGCTCATCTGCCCAGTACTACCACCTGAGATCGGTCATAGCCGGTAGGTGCGGCCGAATGTGCGCACCGGTCTGAACGTAGGCGGTCGCTGTCGATAACAGTTTGATAACTCGAGGATCGGGTACTCCCCCACAATGACAGCAACGCGTAAGCGACTACACCGCGTCGCCGGTGTCGATCGCGGAACCGCGCTGCTGGCCTCGATCACCTGCCTGATTTTCGTGGCTGGCATCGCGACCATCACCCGATCCCTCTCGACGACCGCGGCCGCAGCCGCATGTATTGCGGCCGGACTGGCTGTGACGCTCGGCATCCTGCCGCACAGTCGCTAGCCGCCCCACCAGAGATCCGACACTCCTTGCCGATACGGCAGGCTTATCGCCGTGCGTGTTTTGCTGCTGGGTCCGTTCGAGGTCCGCGATGATGAGGACCGGCCGATTCGGATCGCCGGAGTCAAAGTGCGCGCATTGCTGGCCCGGCTCGCCATGGAACCAGGCCGAGTGGTCCCCGCCGATGTGCTCGCCGACGCGATCTGGGATGGGCACCCACCGGACAATGGCGCAAATGCCTTGCAGGCCCTGGTGTCTCGGGTTCGGCGTGCGATCGGTACGGCGCGCGTCGAGGGGCGGGCGCCGGGCTATCGGCTGGTCATCGACCCCCTCGATGTGGATGTCGTTCGATTCGAACGGCTGACCGCGGCGGGGCGGGAGTCGAGCGAGCTGGCCGCATTGCGCGAGACCGAGGCGTTGTGGCGTGGTCCGGCGCTGACCGAACTGCTGGAGTTGCGGTTCGCCGCCGATGCGGCGGTGCGGCTGGACGAGCTGCGACTCGACGCGGCCGAACACCGGCTCGGGCTGGAGGTCGCCGCGGGTAACGATGTCCTCGACGAACTGCGCGTACTGGCCGAGGCGCATCCGCTGACCGAGCGCATCCAGGGGCTGTTGATCCGCGCCCTGTACGCGGCGGGGCGGCAGGCCGACGCACTGGCCGCCTATGAACGCACCAGGGATCGTCTCGGTGACGAACTCGGCATCGATCCCTCCCCCGAGCTGACCGAACTACACCTGTCGATATTGCGACAGGAACCTTCGACAGCCCGCCGCCGCACCAACTTGCGTGCGCAGATAACGAGTTTCGTCGGGCGCGAAGACGATGTGGCCGACCTGACCGAGCGACTGAACACCGCTCGCCTGATCTCCATTGTCGGGCCCGGTGGCGCTGGCAAGACCCGGCTCGCCGTCGAGGTGGCCGAGCGGACCGACGATGCGGTCTGGTTGGTCGAACTCGCCGCGGTGACCGATCCGGAACAGGTCGCCTCCGCAATGCTCACCACGATCGGGGTGCGCGAGGTCGGACTGCTCGATCCGTCGGCCGGCGAGCCCATCGATCGGCTGACGGAATACCTTGCGCAACAACGTGTCCTGCTGATCCTGGACAACTGCGAACATCTGGTCGAGGCGGTTGCCGCACTCGTCGACCGGCTGCTGGGCGGGTGTCATGAGCTGCGGGTGCTGGCCACCAGCCGGGAACCACTCGCCATCGATGGCGAGCATATCCACCAGATCCGGCCCCTGCCGTGGCCCGAGGAGGTGGCCGATGCCGAAAGCTTCCCGGCGGTACGCCTTTTCGTCGAGCGCGCACGGGCGGTGCGCCCCGATTTCGCGCTGGACGCGAGTACCGCGCCGGCCGCGATCGAGATCTGCCGACGGCTCGACGGACTGCCGCTGGCGATCGAATTGGCGGCGGCTCGGCTGCGGGCACTATCGGTCGGCCAGATCGTGGCGAAGCTGGATGACCGGTTCACACTGCTCGGTCGGGGCAGCCGGACCGCACAGGCCAGACATCGGACACTGCGTGCGGTCATCGAATGGAGTTGGGCGCCACTATCGCAACCCGAACAGGAACTGGCCATGTGGCTGGCGGTATTCCCGGCGGGTGCGACCCTCGACGCCCTCGATGATCTCGATCTGCTCACCGATCTGGTGGACAAATCGCTGGTGGAGCGCAGCGGTGAGCGGTACCGGATGCTCGAGACCATTCGATCCTATGCGCTGGAACGTTTGGCGGAATCCGGGCGTGCACCGGGGGTCCGCGAGCGGCACGCACGCCATTTCCTGCGCGTCACCGAATCCGCGGAGGCCGAGCTGCGCACCGCGCAGCAGCTCGGCGCGCTCGCCCGGCTCGATGCCGAGCGCGACAATATTTCCGCCGCACTGCGATTCGCGGTCGATACCGGTGATGCCGAACTCGGTATCCGCTTGATCGCGGCGATGTTCTGGTACTGGACGTTGCGCGGGATCCACAGCGAACGGCTCCGTTGGACGCGAGCGGTGCTCGAGATCGGCAGCAGGCTGCCGGATGAGCTGCGGGCGTTGCACGGTGTGCTCGACGGGTTGTCGCGATACGAGGCCGGGGCAATCGAGGACGGCATGCGGGCAGTGACAGCGGGTCTGGAAATCGCGAGGGGTTCAACAGATCTGCCCACAGGTCCGGCCCGGACGGTACTGCTGGTCGCGCCCGCATTCCTGGACGGGGCCGGTCTTTCGGCCTCGAAATGGCCCGCGCTCACCGGTTGGGAACATGGCATGGCGCTCTTGCTCAGCGCTTCGAACATCGATCAATTGAGCACCGCGAGATCGGAGTTCGAGGCGGTGGGCGACCGCTTCGGACTGTCGACAACGCTGCAATCGATCGCCGATGACCACATGCTGCACGGTGATCTGGCACAGGCGGTCACCGCGCTCACCCGTGCCGCCGAGGCCTTCGAAGAGCTCGGCAGCCCGGGCGATGCGGCGGCCGTCTGCGCCGAATTGGCCATTGCACTGGCACGGCTCGGCGAACTCGACCGCGCCGACGCAGCACTCGCACGGGCTCGTCGACATATGCGGGCGGCTGGCGAACCTGGCACCGCCGTCTATGTGCGGCTCGCGTCCGCGGAGTATCTGTTGCGCAGCGGGGATCGGAAAGCCGCGCTGCACGAACTGGATCGCGCCGAGGCCGGTCTGGCGCGCACCGCCTTCGGCACCCGAGTTCGGGCTCGCAGTGCCGGTTTCCGGGCGCTCATTGCCATTCTGGACGACGATCCGACGGCGGCACGGCGGGTGCTCGACGCGGCAGTGAAGAGTTCGATCAGCGCTGGCGAATCCGTGAGCGGTGCGCAACCACCGGATCTGGCGATGTTCGCCCACCTGTATGCCGCGCTGACAGTGCGCGACGAGCCGACCACCGCGGCCCACCTGCTGGGTGCCGCGGCCGCCATGCTCGGCACCGCGGATCGGCGGGGCTACGACAATCTCGTCGCACCGGCCGAACGAGCCGGTGCGGCACTCGGACCCGAGGCGTTCTCGGCGGCCTTCGACAGCACAGCCGCCCTGACTCCCACCGCCGCAGTCGAATTCCTACTCGCCCACGCCACTGCCGCCCAGCAGAAACCGTAGAACTCGGGACATCCGCTATACCGCCAGAGCCGGTGGCGCCGCGGTGGCCCGGCTGGGCGGGTGGTAGGCGTGCCATGCGGTGGCGAGGCGGTCGATCGCCTCGGTGAGCGTCTGCGGTGGGTGCCGGAAGTGGATGCGGACATGATCGTCGCTGCGCCCCGACACGTCGAGGCCACTGCCAGCCAGTACCGCGACACCATGCCGTAGCGCGGTCTGCGCGAAGGAACTTCCGTCGCCGTACGGCAGGCGAATCCACAGGGTCTGACCGCCGCGCACCGGCGTCGCGGACCAGTCCGGCAATTTCCGGGACAGGGCGGCCAGCACGAGATCATGGCACGACTCGCGTTGCGCGGCCCGGGCCGCGCACAGGGTATCGATCCGCGGCACCAGGTGCGCGGCGGCCAGCTGAGCCGGGAGGTTGCCACCGAGGTCGTGCACCGCCCGCAGGCGGGTCAGCCGGGCAATGGTCGCCGCCGACGCACGCACCCAACCGATGCGCAACCCACCCCAGATGTTCTTGCTCAGAGAACCGATCGTAATGACGGTTGCGGCATCGGCGGCCAGCGGCTGCGGCAGGTCGACCCCGGGAAAACCGAGATCGGCCACGATTTCATCGGCGATCAGCGGAACATCCACGGCAGCAGCCACTTCCACCAGCCGCCGCCGCACCAGCGCGGAAAGTACTGCGCCCGTCGGGTTCTGAAAGGTCGGCGTCACATAGGCGAGTGCGGACCGGTGCATGCGCGCGGCCGCTTCGAATCCGTCGAGCCCGAGCGGCAGCGGATGCAGCAGCGCACCCGCCTCGCGAAATGCCTCCAAAGCGCCTGGGTACGTTGGGGTTTCCAATAGCACGCGATCACCGGGCCGCAGGAATGCGCGAGCGAGCAGTGATAGCGCCTGCTGACCGCCATTGGTCACCAGTACCTCGTCCGGCCGCGTCGGCACACCCTGTCGCAGATAGCGCTCGGCTATGGCCGCACGCAGGGCCGGATGGCCGCCCGGATAGTAGCCGATATCGGCTGTGGTCGAGGACAATTCGGGCAGGATCCGCGCATACGCCTCGGCCACCTCCGGCGGTGGGCACTCCGGCGCGGCGCAGGCCAGCGATATGACATCGGGTCGCGGCTCGAGCAGATGCAGGAACATGGGCGCACCGGTCGTTTCCGGTGTGGCCACCGTCGCCACACCGGCGACCCGGGTGCCGCTCCCCCGGCGCCGGACAATGCGCCCCTCCGACTCCAGCAGGTCATAGGCCGCGACCACCGTGCTCCGTCCCACGGCGAGTTGCGCGGCGAATATCCGGTCCGGCGGCAGCGCGGCGCCCGGCGGCAGCTCACCGTCGTCGATCAACTGCCGCAGCCGGGCTGCGAGCAGCACATAGAGCGGTCCGCGACCCGACGACCAGCGGCCGAGTCGCTCCGTCACAGCAATTGGCTCCATCTCCAAACCAATTCTGCCGGATTGGCCCTGTCCGCGCGCACCGGCCCCGCCGAGGATCGTTCCCATGACCGAAGAAACGATCACCACGCAGGCGGTCTCCATCGATCGCGCCATCGCGGCACTGCCCGGCCCCTTTCAACAAACCCTGCTGGCACGGGTCAACGACACCGTTGTCAAGGTCGCCCGCCTCGAGGGTGCGTTCCCATGGCACCATCACGACGAGGACGAACTGTTCCTGTGCTGGGACGGCACTTTCCGCATCGAACTCGAAGGACAGCAACCGGTGCGCCTCGGCGCCGGTGATATCTACATGGTGCCCAAGGGAATTCGGCATCGTCCGGTGGCGGACACACCGGCGCATGTCGTGCTGGTCGAGCGGCCAGAGACGAAGCAGTACGGCAACTGAGGCCTAATCTCTCGAAATCGACCGGTACGGAAGCGGATTCGGGACCTCATCCGCGGCGATCACGGCGAGCAGGGCAAGTGCGCGTTCGGACACCGACCCCGGCTCGGCATGGCAGGCGATCAGTATCTGGCCCGGAGCGCCATTGACGGTGCAGGTTTCATAGGACGGGCACACAGCCGGTGTCGAATGAGGATGGCGGGGTCGCTGCCGAGGCATCCCGCTACGCTTCATCGGTGACTTTCACTACGAATGAGCAGCAGTTCCTTGCGGAGGCCGGGATCGGTCGGCTGGCGACGGTATCGCCCGACGGCGTTGTGCAGAACAATCCGACCAGCTATCGGGTGAATGCCGACGGCACCATCGACATCGGCGGTATGCGCATGCACAGCAGCCGTAAGTACCGCAACGTCGAGGCGGGCAGTCGGGTGTCGTTCGTCGTCGACCAGCAGGTCTCGTTGGAGCCGTATGTTATTCGCGGCATCGAGGTGCGCGGCACGGCCGAGGCGCTCGACGACCAGGAGCCGCCGTTCCCTCCCCAGGAGCGCTCGATCATTCGGATCCACCCCGAACGGATCATCTCCTGGGGCATCGACGGCGACTCCTTCGATTTCACCAGTCGCACGCCCAACAACTAGGTGGTCGTGCCCGTAGGTCGAACAGACTTACGGGCGCGCCCTCAGCGCCCAGTGTGCCTATCTGATCGCGTCGATCAGCAACTTCGCTGCCACCGTTGCCCCGTCGGCGCTGATCATGCCGGCCACTTCGCTCGCACGCGCTCGGGCGGTGGACGTCAATGCCATGTCGAGAGCGGCGGACAATGACGCTGGATCGGGATCAGCGTCCGCACACGCCGTGCCGATGCCGAGATCGGCCACTCGGCCCGCCCAGTATGTCTGGTCCGTCATCTGGGGTACCACCACTTGAGGCACGCCGGCGCGGGCGGCGGTCGTTGTCGTGCCCGCACCGCCGTGGTGGATGACGGCAGCGACCCGGGTGAAAAGCGCCTGATGGTTGACCTCGCCAACAGCCATGCAGTCGGACAGGTCGTCGATCAAGGCCAACTCGGCCCAGCCACGAGAGAGCAGCACACGGCGGTTGTGCGCGCGGACTGCTTCGATCGCGACCCGGGCGATGCCGTTGTGCACCCGCATGCTGCCGAAGCCGATATACACCGGGGGTGTACCCGCGTCCAAGAACGCCTCCAACTCGGCAGGGAGAGGGCGTTCGTCGGGAACGATCCAGGCACCGGTCTGCACGACATCCAGACCGGGTGATTCTGGCCATGGCCCCAGAACCGGGTCCGCTGCCAACCACGGGCGGGTTGTGACGACATGGTCGCGCACATTGCCCACTGGTGGCAGCCCGAGGGCCGCCCGGCCGGCATCCAGCGCCTCGCCGAACTGCGCGTTCCAACCCTGGGCGTCGATCTCCCACAGCAGTTGGTTGCCGATCGCCTTCGGCGCGGGCCGCTCGCCTGGAATCATCGGCATCGGCGGATGATACGGCGAGGGCAGGCTGGTCGGCTGGTAGCTCGCGTACTGGTAGTGGATTCCCAGTTTCTCAGCGGCCGACCGGGCGGCGATCTCCGTAGTGCCGGCTGCTATTACCGCATCGCATCTTGCGGCTGCCGCGGGGATCGTGTCGAACTGAACTGCGGGCCACTTGTCTACGTAGTCCAACATATCCGCCATCGAGGCTTTTGCACCATCCGAACCCGGTATCGGCGGCCCCAACGGCACCAGCGGCACGCCCAGCTCGGTGAAGCGCCTCTCGAAGTTCGGTGGCGCGCACACCCGCACCTGAACTCCGAGCCCCTGCAGCCCCAACGCGAGCCCCAAGGCCGGCTCGATATCGCCGCGCGTCCCGCTCGCCGACAAAAGCACCTGCACGCTGCCACTCCTTTTCGCATGTTCCGGCGTGGACCGTAGTCGGCCATAGGAAGTCCGGCGATCAAAGTGTCCCCACCGGTGATGGTGGCTTCAGTGCAGGAACGGGCGGACCGAGGTGCGGACCGCGGCCATGGAAACATGCACGATCGTGTCCGCACCTCGCCCCCTCCGGCACCGTGCTCGTAGCTGACCTGGCGGTCGTGAGCACCTCGGAGCCCGTGTCCAGGAGTTAGCGCACGACGGCCGCTCCAATTCCGCGAGTATCATCCGTGACCAGGGGCCCGCTTTCCCGCGCGTAAGACGAATGCCAGCAGGGGCCATAGGGAATTCCGATGTCGCCCACGCCCGTCCGGCAGTGACCGGCGCTCGATTGCGGGGCGGAAATGGTCGGACCAGCGGAGATATCGCCGCCATTGCTGAGACCGAAATGTCGGTCAGGATATGAAATGGCTGCTGAAGTACTAAGATGTCTGCGAAGGTAAGCGAGTCGGCCACGTGAGGCGGTGATAACGCATGGTGACACAGCGCGACGAACACCGATCCCTGTACCTGTCTTATCTCGAACGCTGTAACGAGCACGATTCCGATCGAATGGCGTCATTTTATACATCACCCATCAAGGTCAATGACCTCCCAATGGATCCAGCCGCCGTTGCGGCGCAATTCTCGGATCTCTTCGCCGCATTTCCGGACTGGCATTGGGAGATGCGGAACCTCCTCGTAGACGGCGACTATATAGCGGCGCACTTCACCGTAACCGGCACCCACCGGGGGACTTTCCATAGAATTGCGGCAACCGGTCGTCGGGTGACTATTTCCGAGTTCACGCTTTATCGCCTCGAAGACGGCAAGTTCGCCGAGGTCTGGGACCTCTCCGATATGGACGCGTTGATGAGGCAAATCGGGCAGGGTGAACACCGGACGGCCTCCGCCGACGAAGCTGGTACAGCGGATATCCGACATCGCTGAGCGCGTCTGGTCCCGGTCACACACACGATGCGGCACGACGTATGGCCATGGCAGCGTACCTCGTGCCCACCCCAATGCCCTGGCGAGTGGCGGTGCCACAGCGGGCGGCAGATTGCGGCGGTCGGTGAACTCGTCGGCGATCGGGAACGCACCGGCGGGGCCGACACCGTCGAAGCGACCTGTGCCCGACATCGGCCGAACGACACATCGGTTCCGCTTGCAGCTTCGTGCGGCACCGGCCGCGGTGAGCGCAGGCCGATGCGGCCGGGACGGCGCACGTCGAGTCACCGGCCGGCGCGAGGGATTCGGAAAACTGCCCGAACTTCGGCGAGGTGGCGTCAAAGTTTCGTTGCGAGGCAACGGATCACGGTTCCCACGGTCCGATGAGCGGCCGCACGCGACACTGGTCGGGCACACACCGGCCGGGTCTCGCATGACCGATCACACTCTGGGAGACACTATGAACGAGTCCGTCATTCAGCTGCCGACCGCCGGCGAGCCAGTGTTCCAGACGTTCGATCGAATCCGTCGGCGCGGTCCGGTCGTTCCGATCGAATTATCTGGCAATGTCGCGGCCTGGGTCGCGGTGAGCTACCAGGCGGTCAGTGAGATCCTCGCCGGTGACGGCATATTGTTCAGCAAGAATGCGCGAAACTGCCCGGCGCTGCACGACGGTACGATTCCGGCGGACTGGCCGATGCGAGCCTTTACCGACATCGATCACATGCTCAACCTCGACGGCGCCGATCATCGGAGGCTGCGAAAGACGATCGGCCAAGCGTTCACCCCGGCCAGGGTCGCCACCCTCGAACCTCGGATCCGGCAAATCATCACCGAACTCATCGATGACATTCCCGATCCCACTGCCGAGGTCGACCTCGTCGCCAACGTCAGCTTGCCGTTTCCTGTGCGGGTCATCTGCGAGCTGTTCGGGGTGCCGACATCCGATCAACGGCAATTCCGGAGCTGGGCGGCCACGATCATGTCGCATCTGAGCACCGGCGAGGAGATTCAGGCCGCGATGGGTGCCATGATCGGCTACCTCACCGAGTTGCTGAACAGTAAGCGCCGACGTCCCGGCGACGATCTGACCTCTGCCCTGCTGCAAGCCAATGCCGACAACGGTTTGACCGACAAGGAAGTGGTCGACATGTTGTGGCTGGTCATCATGGCCGGGCATGAGACCTCGGTGCATCTGCTCGGCAATGCGATAGTCACACTGTGTACCCACCCCGAGCAGCTGGCCGAGGCCCAGGCCGAGGACCGGTGGGAGGATGTCGTCGAAGAAATACTGCGTTTCCGCTCCCCGGTGGGCAACATGTTCAACCGGTACGCGCTACGCGATGTCACGATCGACGGTGTCGATATTCCCGCGGGGGCCATTGTGGGATGGTACGGCGGCGTCGGCCGGGATCTTGGTCATTACCCGAGCGCGGATAACTTCGACATAGACCACGATCACCGAGACCAGCTGGCGTTCGGCCGGGGACCGCACTTCTGTCTCGGTGCACCTCTGGCCAGACTGGAGGCCCGTACGGCATTGTCGGCCTTATTCAACCGGTTCCCACGCTTGCGCTTGGCCTGCGACCCCGCCGCTATTCCGTACAGCCCGCAATTCATCACCTGCGGGCCACTCGCCTTACCGGTGTTCCTCGAACCCCGCGGGTAGCGCCGGGAGTCGCCGGTGGCGCCGATGCAGTTTCCGTGAACATGGCTGAAAACCGATGCGGCGGGCGCACTTTCGCCGCACACCCGCCGCAGGTCGGTTCGGAACTACTTCTCGATGCCCTCGAAGTCGAACAGGCCGTTCCACGCGAGATCGGCCTTCTTCACCTTCTCGGATCGACCGGCCGCAGCCACGTAGTCGAACAGCGGAATATCGGCCATATCTTTCAGCAGCAACGCCTGTGCCTGCCCCACGATTTTGTACGACTCCGCCAGCGTCGGCGCGGCGAGCGCGGCGTCGAGCAGATGGTCGAATTCGGGGTTGTTGTAGTTGACGTTATTGGTATCGGAGAAGCTGTAGTACTGCGAGGTCAGGAATTGCAGCATGGTCGGGTAATCACCTTGCCAGCCGTACCGGAACGCCTTGCCGATCGTCTTGGCGTTGATCAGATCGCGAATGTTCTTGAAGGTGGGATAGGGCACACCGACCGCATCGATGCCGAGTACATTCTTCACGCTATTGGCCACGGCCTCGACCCAGCCCTGGTGGCCGCCGTCGGAGTTGTAGGCGATCTCGTAGCGACCCGACCACGGTGAAATGGCATCGGCCTGTGCCCACAGCTTCTTGGCCTGTTCCGGGTTGTAGTTCAGAACCTCGACGCCGGGGAGGTTTTCATCGAATCCGGGCAGGGTGCGTGCGGTGAAATCGCGGGCGGGCTTGCGGATGCCGTGGAAGATGTTCTCGCAGATCTGTTCCCGATTGATCGCCATCGACAGCGCCCGACGCCGGAGCAGTCCCTCCTCGCCGCCGAAGTGTGCAACATTGGTCTGGATGCCGACGGCCTGTTTATAGGCGATCGGCTTGGTGATCGCGCGGTCGCCCAGATCCTTCTTATAGGTCGACATTGCGCTATCGGGCACGATATCGAGGGTATCGAGGTTGCCCGCCTGCAGATCCGAGTACGCCGTGTCATAGGACTGGTACATCACGAAGCGCAGGCCCTTGTTCTTGGGCGGGCGGCCGCCCTTGTAGTACGGATTGGGCACCAGATCGATCTTGACGTTGTGCTCCCACGCGCCCGGGCGCGCGAACTGGTACGGGCCATTGCCGATCGGGTTCTCACCGAATGCCTTCATATCCTTGAACGCGGCCTCGGGCAGCGGATAGAACGGCGTGAAGCCCAACTCGGTCTCGAAATCGATGGACGGCTGCTTCAACGCCACCGTAAAGGTTCGGTCGTCGACCACCTTCAGACCCGACATGGTCTGCGCCGTCGGCTTTTCCGCCGACACCTCGTCGAAGCCGATGACGGGTGCGAACACATAGCTCTGCAACTGCGCATTGGTGCCGAGGGCGCCGTAGTTCCAGGCATCGACGAACGACTTCGCCGTCACCGACGTACCGTCGGAGAATTTCCAATCCGGTTTGATGGTGATCGTGTAGGTCTTGCGGTCGGAGGTCTTGATCGACTCGGCCATCTCGTCGTGCGCGATACCGTTCGCGTCGTAGTACTTCAGCCCCGCGAACAGCCGGTCCACGACCCGGCCGCCCATATTCTCATTGGTATTGGTCGGCACCAGCGGGTTCTGCGGCTCACCGCCATTGGTGGTGACGATACCGGCATCGGCACTGTCACTCGATGAGCATGCGGCCAGCCCGAGGCTTGTGGCCAGCAGTACCGCCGCGGTCAATGCTATAGCTCTGTTGAATCTCAACGCATTCTCCCATGTTCCACTTTGGAATGCCTTTGGACAGTAGCCATTCGAACCGGCGTTGTCCCGAAATCCACCGATCACCGGATGATTTCGCGATTGCCAGGGTTTCACCGAGCCGGCGCACGGTGGGCAATGCGACAACCTCGGCCATCATGTCGCCGCCGGTTATACCAGCGCCGTCCAGCCGCTCCACGGCCGTGGACCGATATCGCCACGGATACAGGCCAACCGCAGTTCCGCCTGCTCCCGGTAGGCGGAATTCGCGGTGGCCGCCTGCGCCGCCATCGTCGCCATCCGGAACTCCCGAATATCGCGCAATAGGTAGTAGCCGTCCCAGCGCATCACATCGCTGCCGTAGCCACGGCAATACTGCGCGTACTGCTCGTCGGTGATCCAGCCGAACGACGCACACTCGATCGCCGCGTGCACCAGATCCCATTCCGGCGGACCGATCGACAACTGCCCCGGGTCGAGCAAGATCACGCTGCCATCCTCGGCGACAACGACATTGCCGCTCCATGCGGCGCCATGGACAACACACCAGGGCCGCCGGGTCGGCAGCGCCGCCCACCGCCCGCGCAGTTCCGCCAAATGCCCACGCAACCAGGACTTATCGTCGGCACTCATGGTGTGTGCCGCGGCAATGCGTTCATCGAGCCCAACAAAGGGCGCCACCTGCCCGAACTCCAGATCGGTCGGCGGCGAAAGTCCGTGCAGCCGCGTCAGCGCCGCGGCCACCTCCATGGGTGTGCCCGCGCGGTGCTGCGGCAGCGCATGCCAGAAGGTCACCGCGCGCCCGTCCACCACCACCGGCTGCCGAATATTGGCAACGGCCCGCATCACCGGGACTCCGGCGGATGTCAACCACCGGGCGACATCGACCGCACGTCTGGCCGCGCCCTCCTGTCCCGGCGTGCCGATCCGCACCACCACGCCGTCGGGCAACCGGTAGTCGACCTCTTCGCTGACTCGACCCAGTTGCGCACCCGCGGCATTGATTCCAGCGCTCACGCAGGCGGCCCGAAGAATCGGTCCCGTCCCATTGGTGCCCCGCCGCATCGCGGTCATAGCCCAATGGTAGCGGTTGGATCCCACGAATTATGTTGATTCACAATCAATCTGATCCGAGGGCTAGCGCACCGATCGAAATGTTGCCCTGGAGTTGCCATATGAGCGACCAGCTCGGCGAATAGGCTGTTTGGATCGACTCGAGGTCTGCTCGAGGTCCGCGCCTAGGTGCAGGAGCCAGAGTCGACCCATGAGAGCCGAAGATCTTACGGCCGTGGTCATCACGTCCGTCGCGGACGCGCTCGGCCTGGAAAGGATCCGAATTCATCCAGAGTCGACGCTGATCGGCGATCTCGGCGCCGAATCGATCGACCTGCTGGATATGTGGTTCCGCATCCACCGGGACTCCGGAGTCGAGATCTCCGGCGACGATGTAGCCGCACTGTTGCGGGGAGCTATTGTCGACGATGAGTTCGGTGGCGAGGCGGTCAGCGAGATGGGGTTGGCCCATCTCGAGCGAGTGTTGCCGCAGTTCGACAGCGATTCGCTGACCCGCCCGCTGCACAGTGATCAGGTGCTCGAGTTGGTAACTGTCGGCAATCGGATCGATCTGGTGCATCGGCTCGCGGCACAAGAAAGAGGCCAGGGCGAGTCGGTGGAGGTGGGTGCCGAACTCTGAATACGGGTAACGGGCCGTGGCGGGGGCGGCCCGTTGCCATTCGGCCCACTGCGGACCGAAGTGATGCGTGTTACGCTGCGCACTCGAAATGAACGGCAGTGTTCACGGATCTGATTTCTCGGTCTCGGTGGAGGAAATGATCGAATTCAGACTATTGGGATCCGTGGAGCTCGTGGTAGATGGCAAGACCATCGATCTGGGTCCGTCCAAACAGCGCGGCATTATCGCGGCGATGCTCGCGGAGCCGGAACGCCCGATCTCGACCGAAGCCCTGGTGGACCGGGTGTGGGATGATCCACCGGACACCGTCCGGCATTCGGTGTACACCTATATGACGCGGCTGCGCCGGATATTGCGCACGGCAACCGCATATTCCGAGGAAACGGCGGCGATCGGCCGCACCGTCGGCGGCTATCGACTCGACGTCGATCCCAATCGGATAGATCTTTTCGAATTCCGCCGACTGTTGAACCGATCTCGGGCAATGGATGCCAACCATCCCGATCGCGCCGACCTGCTGGCATCGGCCCTCGCCAGCTGGCGCGGCGAACCGCTGGCCGGGCTGGACAGTGATTGGGCCCTGCGCTTCCGGGAAAGCCTGCGCCAGCTCCGCCACGAGGCGCTCGTCGAATGGGCGGATGCCAGTCTGCGCCTCGGCCAGCTGAAAGTGGTGGCCGCCGAACTACGCAAGGCGCTGTTGGAGAGTCCGCTCGCCGATGATCTACACCAGCGCCTACTGACCGCCTACTATCTGGATAACCGCGGCGCAGAGGCACTTTCGCACTACGACCGCATGCGACGCCGCTTCGCCGCCGAACTCGGTGTCGATCCCGGCCCACGGCTGCGCGAACTGCACGAACTGCTGCTGGGTAGGCAGGAGTCCAATACCACTGTGGTGATGCCGATTTCGCCCCGTCATGCCGCACCGACTCTTCCCGCGAACACTTTTCGCGGCCGTACCACCGAAATCGCCTGCATCCAGCGGACACTCGCAGAGCCGAGCGCACCCGCCGTTCTGATCACCGGCGGCCCGGGAATCGGCAAGTCCGCCTTGGCGGATCACCTGACGAACCTACTGCGTGACCGCTTCCCCGACGGCGTGCTACACGTGGATCTGGGCGGTACCACCACCCCCGCCGCCTCGTCGGACGTACTCGAACAGCTACTCCATCAGCTCGAAATCACCCACATCCCAACCGATCTCGCTGCCCGCCGCGCTCGCTACCTGGACGCCCTATCCGAACGGCGCATGCTGGTGGTCCTCGACGACGCCGCCACCGACACGCAACTCACCCCCTTACTCCCGGTCGGCCCGCAGAGCGCGACCCTCGTCACCAGCCGAATCTCGCTGGGCCCACCCAACATTCATCGCGTAGTACTGAACGAGCTGTCCATGAGCGAAAGCATCGAGGTTCTGGAAGCCGTCCTCGGCCCCGACCGGGTCCGGGCCGAGGAATGGGCCGTCAGCGCCCTGACCCGCTGCTGCTCCGGCATCCCCCTGGCGCTGCGAGCCGTCGCCGCCCGCCTGACCGCCCGCCCCCACTGGACCATCGTCGAACAACTCGGCCGAATGTCCGACGAAGAACAACGCCTCAACGAATTCACCTACGGCCCTTACGACATCCGCCGCAGCCTCGCGGCAACGGTAGACCGCCTGACCCCCACCACCGCCGCCGTCTACCACCACCTGGGCACCGTCCTAACCCCCCGCGAACTCTTCAACTCGGTAGCCCTCCCCACCGGTACCGACCTATCCGCCCTCAACGAACTGCTCGCCGCCCACTTGATCTCCGTGGCCCCCTCCCCCAACACCAGCCACCTCCACTACACAATGCTCGAAATCCATCGCCTATACGCCAAACAATTGGCCACCCGGGCACTTGTCGCCGATCCGCCCGAAGCCATCCTGGCCTGATCCACGACTTGTATCGCGGCAGTCGTCACCGGCCGGAAGTTGTCGTTTCCGCGGAACTGCACCGACGAGAGCCGTCCAGGGCCACGGCCGCGAGTGGGCGAGCCAAGATGGGGGTCCGGGGGCGAAGCCCGCCGGGTGGGGTGTGGGGGCTTCGCCCCCACAAAACACGACGAAACGAGAAACGGCTCATGCTCTCCGTGAGCATGAGCCGCCTATCGAGTGAAGTGGAGCTGCCGGGAATCGAACCCGGGTCCTCCGCCGTGTCTTCAGGGCTTCTCCGTGTGCAGTTCGCTAGGTCTCTACTTGGATCTCCGGGTCTCGCGAACAAGCTCGGATGACGATCCCAGTCACTGTTGGATGTCCCGTCCGGCTCCGCGACCGAGTCGGACGGTAATTCCCTCTAGCTGATGCCAGTACCCGGGTCGAGGGACGAACCCGGACTGACAGAGACGCCTGCTACTTAGGCAGCGAGGGCGTACTCGCGCTGATTGGAATCGGCGCTTAATTGGTTGCAACGACGCTTACGGTGGTCTCTTGCCTGCACCGACACGCTTCCCCTGAATCAACGTACGCAGTCGAAACCGTTCAGCCCCGTACGTCCCGACACCTTGTCGGGCTAGTTATGTTAACACTCGGCCATGGCGGGTTCATTCCATTATTCCCATAACCGATTTCAGGCCTCTGACCTGCCCGGAAGCAGAGTCGGGCGCAGCACGCGGCGATGTCACTGCCGCCCATCCAGCCCCATCAGTCGCTCCTGCATGCCGCGCTCACGACCCCGGCGAAGCGATCAGGCCGCCGCGATCAACCCGACCGAGCCGAGTGCCAGCATCATCCCGACCTGCTGCTGTCGGCCGACCCGCTCACCGAGCAGGACCATTGCGAGCAGGACGGTCGCAGCCGGATACAGCGAACCGATCACACTGACCAGCGACAGCATCGAGCCATGGAAGGCGTACAGCAGCGCGGCATTCGCGATGGTGTCCAGCACCGCGATATAGGCCGCCAACCGCAGTGGTTCACCGCGCAGCGGCTGGAACTCCCCTGCCGATAACGCGATCAGCCAGACCATCGGACTTGCCGCGCCGCGTTGGGCCAGCAGCGGCCAGACCCCGGCGCTCGCGTGGGTTTCGTGTAGGAAGACGAAGGCGAGTCCGAAGGCCGCGCCCGAGCCGATGGTGAGCAACGCGACTTTTCTGGTGAACCGCAGCTCACGCCCGCCGGTGATCTCTTCGGTGACATCATCGGGCGATTCTCGGCTGACCAGGTATACCGCGCCGAGTGCGAACACGATGCCAGCAATGGCGAGCGGGCCGGGGCGCTCGCCGATCACCAGGCCGACCAATACCGGAATTCCCGCGACCAACAGCGCCGTCAGCGGCGACACCACCGCCATCGGGCCGCTGGCCAGCGCGGCATAGAACCACCAGACCGCGAGGCCGCTCGCCACACCGGCCGCCAGTCCCCACAGCATCGATGCGGTGTCGGGGGTGCCACCGATCAGCGGTAGCAGCACAAGGACGAACAGCGTCGACATCGGATAGGAGACGATCACGACGCGCAGGGCGGTCACCCGCCGCGACGCCACACCACCGAAGAAATCGCTCACGCCGTAGCCCACCGCGGCCACCAGCGCCAGTAGCACGGTCAACGCATGCCTTTAATGCGCCGTCCCAGCTCGCGGGTGACCTCGCGCTCGGCGGTGCGCTTGGCCATATCCTGCCGCTTGTCGTAGTCCTGCTTACCCTTGGCCAACGCCAGCTCGACCTTGACCTTGCCGTCGGAGAAGTACATCGATAGCGGCACCAGCGTCTGATTGCCCTCACGCGATTTGCCGACCAGCCGCTCGATTTCGCGCTTGTGCAGCAGCAGCTTGCGCACCCGTCGCGGTGAGTGGTTGGTCCAGGTGCCGTGGCTGAACTCCGGAATGTGCAGGCCGCGCAGCCACACCTCGCCGTTGTCGACGGTCGCGAAGGCGTCCACCAGCGAGGCCTTACCCTCGCGCAGACTCTTGACCTCGGTACCGACCAGCGCGATCCCGGCCTCGTAGGTGTCCAGGATCGTGTAGTTGTGCCGCGCCCGGCGGTTGGTCGCGATGACCTTGCGCCCCGTTTCCTTCATAACGGTCAACTTTAAGTGACTCGGCAACCGGATTATTCCGCGCCCGCTTCCGCTAGCCCCCTGGCCGGACCAGGAGGTACAGCACGAGCACCGCAATGAAGGCCGCGACCAGCAATAGCGTGGTCACACGCGGCAGACCGCGTGGACGCGGTGGCGGCGGCGGGCGATGGCGCAGCCAGACCGAATCCACCGCGGGGTCGTGGGTGCCGCGGCGATAGGGCGGCGTATCGCCGGGGTCGCTCGGTGGGGAGCCGCCGAGGTCGGGCCCGTCGTCGGCGGGGCGGTGATCACCGGATGCCATAGCGTGCACGGTAGCCGCCGCAACGGTCCGATGCCGCGCAATTCCGTTGCGATTCAGGCAAGTCGACGCGCGAACGCCTCGGTGGCGGCGCCGCTGGCGAGATCGACGGTGACCACGGTCAGGTCGGCGCTGCTCGCGGTGAGGTCCATGATCATGAAGCCGAGCTCGTGATAGTTCTCGAAGAGCGCGGCATTGCCGGAGCCGCCGGGATTCAGCTTCGGTTCGGCGGCTACGGTTTTGGCGGCCGCGCCGGAGATCAGCTGGCGGGTGCCCTTCGATGCGGGGGTCGGCTCGAGCACCTGGAGCGAGTGATCGTGGCCGGACAGGATGAAGTGGCAGTTGCCGACGATATGGTCGTCGAAGAACCGCTTCGCGTGGATGCCATTGATGGGTGCTACGGACAGCCCCTCGTAGCGGCCAGCGTCACCGTGCGGACCGTTGTTGAGATAGGGGTGGTGGGTGCAGGCGATCTTCCATTTGGCGGGTGATTCGGCGATGGCGCGATCGAGCCAGGCGCGCTGCTCGTTCATGAACTGACCGTCGACCTCCCAGTACGGTGCGAAAACCGGCGGCACGTACGAGGCGAGCGGATTCACATCGAGGACGAAGAACTCGACCACCGGCTGCTGCTCGGGCACCCGAACCGAGTAGTACCGGCTCGGCATCCACCAGCGCGGCGAATTCGCGTGGTACTCGACCTCATTGTTGCCGCGCAAAAGCCAGCCACCGTCACCGCCGAGGACCGAACTGTTGTCGTGATTGCCGAGCACCATCAGCCACGGGAAATCGAGTCCCGCATTGGGGGTTTCGAATTTCTCGGCGAACTGGACGTCGACCGCGCTGTTCGGGCCGCTCTCGTAGATATTGTCACCGAGCCCGAGGGCGAGTGAAAACGGTTGGCGGCGATGGTAATCCCGCATGGCATCGGCTACGGCCCATTGGGTGCGAGTGCCGGTGCCCGCGTCGCCGGTGATCAGCAGGCGCACGCTACGGTCGGTTGGAAAGTCGAATTTGGTGACGCCCGGGGCGACCGGAACCGCATCGGCGGGCGCTAGGCCGACCAGCGATACACCCGCCGCAGCGGCGGCCGCGCCCGCCAGAAATCCACGTCGCCCGATCGGATTGTCGTTCATGCCCCGGCCTCTCCGGCCAGGGCAGCCAGCACACCTTCACCGTATTTCGCCAGCTTGTTCTCACCGACGCCGCCGACCGTGCCGAGTTCGGACAGGTTCGCGGGCCTGCGGGCGACGATCTCACGCAACGTCGCGTCATGGAAGACGACGTAGGCGGGCACACCCTGTTCCTTGGCCGTCGCGGCCCGCCACGCGCGCAATTTCTCGAAGACCGGCACGTCCGCGGGCGCCAGATCGACGGCCGGTGACTTGCCCTTCGCCGTCTTGACCGCCCTGGCCGGTTTCGGCGCGCGCTCGGGCTCGCGCCGCAGCAATACTTCCCTACCGTCGAACAGCACCTCATTGCTCGCCTCGGTGAGGGTGAGCACCCCGTAGTCGCCGTGTACGGTCAGCAGACCCTGTGCAAGCAATTGCCTTACGACACCGCGCCATTCGACATCGCGCAGATCGGTGCCGATCCCGAAGACCTTCAGCTCATGGTGCTCATATTGCAACACTTTGGGATTCGATTTGCCGAGCAGAATGTCGACGATATGCCCCGCACCGAAGCTCTGTCCGCGTTCACGTTTCAGGCGCAGCACCGTGGACAGCACCTTCTGCGCGGGCACTGTACCGTCCCAGGACTGCGGCGGAGTCAGGCAGGTATCGCAGTTACCGCAGGCCTGTCCGGGCTGCCCGAAGTACGCCAGCAGCTGGGTCCGCCTGCAGGACACCGTTTCACACAGTGCGAGCATCGCGTCCAGATGCAACTGGAGCTGTCTGCGATGCGCGGCGTCGCCATCGGAGGAGTCGATCATCTTGCGCTGCTGCACCACATCGGCGAGCCCGTAGACCATCCAGGCGGTCGACGGCAGTCCGTCGCGACCCGCGCGCCCGGTCTCCTGGTAGTAGCCCTCCACCGACTTCGGCAGATCGAGATGGGCGACGAAGCGCACATCCGGCTTGTCGATGCCCATGCCGAACGCGATGGTGGCGACCACGATGAGGCCGTCTTCGCGCAGGAACCGCGCCTGGTTGGCGGCGCGGGTGCGCGAATCCAGGCCCGCGTGATACGGAACCGCGGCGACGCCGTTCTCGGTGAGGAAGGCCGCGGTCTTCTCCACCGAATTGCGCGACAGGCAGTAGACGATGCCCGCGTCCCCGGCATGTTCGGCCTTGATGAACTCCAGCAACTGCTGATCCGGCCGGTTCTTGGGTTCGATCCGGTATTGGATGTTCGGCCGGTCGAAGCTGGCGACGAAGCGCCGGGCGGAGCCGAGGTCGAGCCGCTCGACGATCTCGTCGCTGGTCTTGGCCGTCGCGGTCGCGGTGAGCGCGATGCGCGGCACTTCCGGCCAGCGCTCGTGCAGCATCGACAGGGCCAGATAGTCGGGACGGAAGTCGTGACCCCACTGCGAGACGCAGTGCGCCTCGTCGATGGCGAACAGCGCCACCTTGCCGCGATCCAGCAGGGCGGCGGTCGATTCCAGGCGCAGCCGCTCCGGGGCGAGGTAGAGCAGGTCCAACTCCCCCGCGACGAATTGCGCCTCCACCATCCGGCGCTCATCCGGGAACTGGGTGGAGTTCAGGAATCCGGCACGCACGCCGAGCGCACTGAGCGCATCCACCTGATCCTGCATCAATGCGATCAGCGGCGATACCACCACACCGACACCGGGACGCACCAGCGCGGGCACCTGATAACACAGCGACTTACCGCCGCCGGTCGGCATCAGCACCAGTGCGTCCCCGCCGCCGATCACATGCTCGACGATCTCCCGCTGATCGCCACGGAAGCTGTCGTAGCCGAATACCCGGCGTAGAACTTCTTGTGCCGCACCGGATTCGGCGACCGGGTCGCCGTCGGTCAGAACAGCCGCGAAAGCATCGGGGGATTCCACGCGGCCCATCCTACGAGCGCGGTCGGACAACTGAACCCCTACATCGGCGCGGATCGCAGGTGCCGCGCCGAGTACTCCACCTGTGGATAACAGAATTCGTCCTAGTCGCGGACGTAGTACCGCAGGGTGCCATAGGCCGTTATCGCGGCGAATACGATGCCCAGTGGCGCGACGGTCAGCGAGACCAGGGCGATGTCCTCACCGGTGATGTGCGGGAAGACGTTGCTGTTGAACAGCGCGCCCAGCCCCCGATTCACCACCAACGGCTGCGCGAGGAACAGGCCGACGACCGCCAGCAGCGAACCCGCCAGCGCCGCGACCACCGCCTCCAACAGGAACGGCAACTGGGTATACCAGCGCGTCGCGCCGACCATCCGCATGATGCCGACCTCTTCTCGCCTGCTGAACGCCGCGATCTGCACCATATTCGCGATCAGCAGCAGCGCGGCCAATGCCTGCAGTCCCGCCAGGGCGAATGCCGCGTTCCGCAGCCCGTCGAACACCCCGACCAGTCGGTCCACGGTGTCCTTATCGTTGAGCACGCTCTGGATGCCGGGCTTATCGCGGAAGGTCTGGTAGATCCGCGGATACTGGTCGGCATCGGTCATCTTCACGCGCAATGACGCGGGCAGCCGGGTGTCCTTGATCATGTCCAGCATTTCCGGCTGATCCTTGAAGGTCACCTCGGTGGCTTCCTTCATCGCCTCGTCGCTGTTGATGAACTGGACCGAGACCACGCCATCGGTCTTCTTCAGATCCTGCATCAGCAGCTGACACGGTTCCCGGGAGCAGTCCGTATCGGTCGCCGAGACCAGGTCGGAGAGGTAGAGCCGGATCTCGACCCGGTCCATGAAGTAGTTCTGGGTCTTATCCGCGATCCGCAGGGCGAGCAGACCGCCGCCGAGCATGGTCAGCGATACCGCGGTGGTCAGGATCATCGCGATGGTCATGGTGACATTGCGACGCAGGCCGGTGATGACCTCGTTGAACAGGAATCCAGCGCGCATTACCGACCCACCCCGTAGACGCCGATCGCTTCATCGCGAATCAGACGGCCGCGGTCCAACTCCACCACCCGCTTGCGCATCGCGTCGACAATGTGATTGTCGTGGGTCGCCATCACCACGGTGGTGCCGATCCGGTTGATCCGCTCCAGCAGCAGCATGATGTCGCCACTGGTGTCCGGATCGAGGTTGCCGGTCGGCTCGTCGGCGAGCAGGACCAGCGGCCGGTTCACAAAGGCCCTGGCGATCGCCACGCGCTGCTGCTCACCACCGGACAGTTCATGCGGCAGCCGGTCGGCCTTGCCGCCGAGCCCGACCATATCGAGCACCTCGGGCACCGTCCGGTCGATGAACTGGCGCCGTTTGCCGATCACCTCCAGCGCGAATGCAACATTCTGCGCGACGGTCTTCTGCTGTAGCAGCCGGAAGTCCTGGAAGACGCAACCCATGCGCTGACGCAACTTCGGCACCTTCCGTCCGGGTAGCCGGTCGACCCGGAAATCGGCGACCCGAATCTCGCCCGCGGTCGGGGCCTCCTCCTTGAGCAGCAGTCGCATGAAGGTCGACTTGCCCGAACCGGACGGGCCGATGATGAAGACGAACTCGCCTTTACCCACATCGACGGTGACGTTGTCCAGCGCGGGTCGCGTCGAGGTCTGATACGACTTGGTCACGTTCCGCATAGCGATCACGGCTAGCCAGTGTAACCAGCAACCGCCGCGCAGCCACCGCTACATCATGGTCAATGCCCGGGGATAGCCGTATTCACCACTGCGGGAACGATGTTGAGTTTCTCGGGCGATTGCACGATCGGTTGATCGGGCTTGACGAACAGGTACAACACGAACGTGGCGATCCAAGTTGCCAGCAGGATCGCCGTGGATCTACGTGGTCTCACTGATTCCCTCCCGGCGCAGCGCCGCGGCGACTCGCACCCGCAACTCGCGACCGACTTCGAATTGTTTGCCTGGCAACGTTCTAGCAACCATTCGGATGTTCATCTGGTCCACTGTCAGATCTTCGACACCCATTACGGTGGGCTCGTCCAGCAGCAGCGGCTTCAACTTTCGGTCCTCGTACGCCCTTGTACCGACCTCGTGCAGGATCTCGTTGACCCGGGTGATATCGGCGCTGGCCGCGACCGGTACATCGATGGCAGCGCGCGCCCAATCCTTCGACAGATTCGTGACTTTCACGATCTGGCCGTTGGGCACGGTGATCACCTCACCATCGGCATTGCGCAGTGTGGTGATCCGCAACGTGACGTCCTCGACCGTACCCTCGGCCTGCTCCGCGGATCCAGTTACGGCGATGCGAACCACATCACCGAATCCATACTGCCGCTCGGTGATCAGGAAGAATCCGGCCAGAATGTCCTGCACAATGCGCTGCGCGCCGAAACCGAGCGCGGCGCCGAGCACGGCCGCTGGCGCAACCAGGCCAGTGACACCGAAGCCGAACCGGCGCAGCACCTCGATGCCGACCAGGACGTAGACGATCGTCAATATCACCCAGGTGACGACCTGGGCCAGCGCATGCCGGTGCTTGGCCGCCTCGGAGCGCACCAGGGCATCGCTGCTGCGGAAGCTCGCGTCGATCCTGCGGGTGATCCGGTCTCTGATAAAGGTGGCGAACCGGCTGAACAGCATCGCCCCGAGGATGTACAGGACGATCTCTAGACCGGAGGAACGCAGCCAGGTGGTGAAGTCGGTGGACGTGGAGAAGGCCTGGGGTACGTCCAACTAGCTCGCCTGCTCTCGCATTCGCCAACGAATTCCGGATTCGATGAAACCATCGATATCACCGTCGAGCACGGCACTCGGATTGTTGACTTCGTAGTTGGTGCGCAGATCCTTGACCATCTGGTACGGGTGCAGCACATAGGAGCGCATCTGGTTGCCCCAGGACGCACCCTCGTTGGTCTTGAGCGCGTCCATTTCGGCGCGCTCCTCCAGTCGCTTGCGCTCCAGCAGTTTGGCCTGCAGCACGCGCATGGCCGAAATCTTGTTCTGCAGCTGGGATTTCTCGTTCTGACAGGTGACCACGATGCCGGTGGGGATATGCGTGAGCCGCACGGCCGAGTCGGTGGTGTTGACGCTCTGACCGCCCGGACCCGATGAGCGGTACACGTCGACGCGCACCTCGCCCTCCGGAATCTCGATGTGGTCGGTGGTCTCGACCACCGGCAGCACCTCGACCTCGGCGAAGGAGGTCTGGCGGCGGCCCTGGTTGTCGAATGGGCTGATCCGGACCAGCCGGTGCGTGCCCATCTCCACCGAGAGGGTGCCGTAGGCGTAGGGCGACTTCACCGCGAAGGTGGCGCTCTTGATACCCGCCTCTTCGGCATAGGAGGTGTCGTAGACCTCGACGGCGTACTTGTGCCGGTCGGCCCAGCGGATGTACATGCGCATCAGCATCTCGGCCCAGTCGGCGGCGTCCACACCACCCGCGCCGGAGCGAATGTTGACCAGCGCCTCGCGCTTGTCGTATTCGCCGGAGAGCAGGGTACGGACCTCCATTGCCTCCACATCGCCGTGCAGTGTGGCCCGTTCGGCATCGGCGTCGGCGAGCGCGGCCACCCTGGCCTCGCCCTCCTCTTCTTCCGCCAATTCATAGAGCACCGACAGATCGTCGAGCCGCTGCCGCAGTTCCTCGACCCGGCGCAACTCGCTCTGGGCATGCGACAGCTCACTGGTGACCCGCTGCGCGTGCTCCTGGTTGTTCCACAGATCGGGATCGACGGCCTGGTGCTCGAGCTCATCGATCCGTCGACGCAGCTCCTCGACATCGAGGACCGACTCGACGGTCTTAAGAGTTGCGTCGAGTTCGGCGATATCAGCGGAAACGTCAGGATGCACGATGCTCAAGCCTACTGGGCGCGGTTGAGACGGTGAAATACACGGGCACCTGGCGGCGCCGGTGGCGCTCCCGACACCTGCCTCGGCCGACGGCCGACGCATGCGCTTTTCGCGCGAACACGGCGGAGACGGCCCGTTTCGGCGGAAAAGTGCGTGCTCAGAGCCATCGACGTCGGGGCGACGGAGCCGTCGTCAGCCGGAAACGGCGCGCAGCCCACCCGGGCGGCGACCGGCGAGGGCATCCAGCGCGGCGGCGGTGACATCGTCGGCGGGGAGGTAGACGATCAGTTGCTGATCGTCGTCGGCGGAGAGTTCGAGGGTTTCGTAGGTGAGGCGCAGCGCGCCCGCCTCGGGGTGGCTCAGGCGGGTGGTGCCGGTGGCGGCGGCGAGGCTGGGGACGGATTCGACGCGGCGGGTGAACTCGGTACCGGCGGCGACGGTGAGTTCGTCGGCCAGGGCCGCGATATGCGGATCGGCACGGAACGGGCCATGTTTCAGCGCGGCGACCAGCTCGTCGGCGATGTGGTCCCAGTCGGGATAGGCGGCGCGGGCGCGCGGGTCGGTGAAGACGAATAGCGCGAGATTGGCGCGGTGCGCATCGTCGAGCAGTCCGATCGGTGCCATCAGGCGCTCATAGCCCTCGGTCCAGGCGAGCACCTCCCGCAGCCGGTTGACGACCAGTGCGGGCGCGGGCTCGAGGCGATCGAGAATGGCGCGCACCGTGGCGCGCACCTCGCGCGGCGGCTGGGCGCCGCCCATGCAGCTGAATCCGGGATCGGCCCCCTTGATGAGCCGGTGCAGGTGGACGCGTTCGCTCGGCGCCAAGCCGAGTGCGTCGGCGAGTGCGGACACCACCGAAGGAGACGGTCGGCGGTCGCGGCCCTGTTCGAGTCGCGTGATGTATTCGACACTCACTCCGGCCAGGGTGGCCAGTTCGGCGCGGCGCAGGCCGGGGGTGCGGCGGCGCGGTCCGGTGGGCAGCCCGACCTGGGCCGGCGTCACCGCTTCACGGCGGGTGCGCAGGAACAAGCCCAACTCGTTATTACTCACGATTCGACGGTACAAGCGCGGTCGGCGCGGAGGGTGTCCCTGCCACTACCACTCCTCGCGCGGTCTTCCTGGTCGCGACGCCGGGCAGCAGATTTGGACTCGAACAACCTCGTGATCGAAGGAGAACACCATGTCCACGTTGAAGCTCGCGGTGATCATCGGCAGTGTCCGGGAGGGACGCTTCGCACCGGCCGTCGCCTCCTGGTTCGTCGAGCAGGCCACCCGCCACGGCGCATTCGAGGTCGACCTCATCGACCTCGCCGAGGCCGAACTGCCACTGGCGCTGCCCGCGGTCTCCCCCATGATGGAGCCCGATCCGGAGCGCCCGGCCGGAATGACCGACCTCACCAGGCGACTCGGCGAAGCCGACGCATTCGTCATCCTGACCCCCGACTACAACCGCAGCTACCCGGCGTCGCTGAAAGCGGCCATCGACTGGCACTTCACCCAATGGGATCGCAAGGCAATCGGTTTCGTCGGCTACAGCGGCGCGAGCGGCGGCCTGCTCGCCATCGAACACCTGCGCCAGGTCTTCAACGAACTCAATGCCCACACCATCCGCAACTACGTCACCTTCCCCCGCTACTACCTGCTCTTCGACGCCGAAGGCAAGCTCCTCGAACCAGCGGAACCCGCCGCGGCCGCAACGGCCATGCTCGACCAATTGCACTGGTGGGCAACCGCTCTCACCGCTGCCCGCTCCGCCGCCGCCTAACAACCGCCCGAGCGCCCCTGCCACACCCACGCACCGCTCGTGCACAGACTGGACACCGGCCGCCCCATGGAATGGCGGCCGGTCGGCAGGGATGTCGGCCAGCCGGGCCGGACGGAGATGACGCATTGCTCGTGACTACCTCGCACGCAGTACGGCCTATCTCCGCTGACCGCCCTGACATGGCAGTGACAGGACATCCCGGACACTGACGGGTCGGTCGATGAGTGTTTGTCGATGGGCCAGAGATTGTCACGATGGAGCAGAGGCTTGCCGCGGTGTTCGCTTATGTTGCTGCTGGGCGTGCGACGGTGGTCAGGTGTGTGTCGATCTATGCGGCAAGTTCGGAGGTGTGGGCCTGGGGCACTCGCGCAGGTCTGACCGACAACCGCGGCGTTGCCGAGCTGCCGACGGACGAGCGCGCGTGCCAGGGTGACGTCCTGTCCGGAGGGGTGGTGGGCTGGGGATAGGGTTCGGGGGTGGCTGATTACTCGTCCGATCTCGAACTTGCTCTGCGCTTGGCCGATGTGGCCGATGGGATTACCCGGGCGCGGTTCGGTGCGCTGGATCTGAAGGTGGATTCGAAGCCGGATCTGACGCCGGTTTCGGATGCGGATCTGGCGGTGGAGCAGGCGATTCGGGAGGTGCTCACGCAGCAGCGGCCCGAGGATTCGGTGCTCGGTGAGGAGTTCGGCGGCGATGTCGAGTTCACCGGACGCCAGTGGGTGATCGATCCGATCGATGGCACCAAGAACTTCGTGCGCGGGGTGCCGATCTGGGCCACATTGATCTCGCTGCTCGAAGACGGCGTTCCGGTGGTCGGCGTCGTGAGCGCACCCGCACTGACCCGGCGCTGGTGGGCCGCGGCCGGTTCCGGCGCCTTCGCCAGCTTCGATTCCGATGCGCCGAAACCGATCTCGGTCTCCGCCGTCAGCGACCTCGGCTCCGCCAGCCTCGCCTTCTCCAGCCTCTCCGGCTGGCACGAACGCGGCCTCCGCGAAAAATTCCTCGATCTCACCGACAACGTCTGGCGCGTCCGCGGCTACGGCGACTTCTTCAGCTACTGCCTCCTAGCCGAGGGCGCAGTAGACATAGCCACCGAACCCGAAGTCTCCCTCTGGGACCTGGCCGCCCTCGACATCCTCATCCGAGAAGCAGGCGGCCACTTCACCTCCCTAACCGGCACCCCCGGCCCCCACAACGGCAACGCCCTAGCCACCAACACCCTCCTCCACCCCCAAGCCCTCTCCCACCTCCACCCCTGATCCATCGAGAATGCGCTCATGCAGGCAAACGTCGAGTGACCACCCGCATCAGCGCATTCTCACCGAATGGGTGGTGGTGGTTTCGGTTGGGGGGTGGGGGGTTTAGCGTCTTGGGTCGGCGGGGGTCAGGTCGATTCCGGGGGGTGGGCGTAGGCGGCGCAGGGTGCCGTCCATGCTGGTGACGTATAGGGACCAGGTGTTGGCGTCTCGGGCGATTCGTACGGAGGTGGCGCCGTCCGGGGGAGTGCGGAGCGGGGCGGGTTTGATCAGGCCGGTGATGATCGTGCAGGCGGTGCCGGTGGCGGGGTCGATCTGATAGACGGCGCCCTGGATGTGGTCGGCGACGAAGAGTTGGTCGGCGCGGGTGGCTTCCATATCGTCGGGCAGCGCGATCATATTGGGGGCACCGGTGACGACGGTCGGGTTGTTCGGGTTATCGAGCGGGACGCGGAAGACGCGCAGGGTCATATTGTCGGTGTAGATCGACTTACCGTCGGGGGCGAGTGCGAGTCCGTTCGTCCACGGCAGGTTGGACCAGCCCTTTGTGTACTCCCCTGTCGACGGCCGGTACCGCGAGATACCGGTGGCCGGGCCGGAGATCCCGATTGTGGCGAACAACAGGTCACCGTCGGGTAGTTCCAGAAGTCCGTTCGGACCGGACAGCTCCGTGAGCAGAATCGTCACCGCACCGGTGTCGATGTCATAGCGCCGCAAGGTGCCCGGCGCCTCCGCCAGACCATCGCCGGTGAGGAAGTAGACGGACCGCCCGACGACGCGCACTCCGGCCGGGTGATCCAGCCCGGTGACCAGCTTCTCGAACGTGCCAGCGGCATCGACATGAGCGAGGTACCCGTCCTGAATCCCGGTGACATAGAAACCGCCAGCACCGTCGGTATCGAGATTCTCCAGATTCCCGACCCCGCTGACGATCGTCGATACGTCCCAGCCATCCGCACACGATCCGGCGGGCGTCTGCGCCTCGGCCGAACCTCCGGTAACGATGCCCGCCGCAACGGCCGCTGTCAGCACCATTGCCCTTAGTCGCCGCCGCCGCGGCCGTCTTGCCATGCGGCACAACCTAACAGCCGTGCGGGCATGTCGCCCGGGGCGGACATCCCGCCCCGGGCGACTCGGCTTACGGAGTGAACAACATGCCCATCAAACTGACGATCCCGGAGACGAACTGATCGAACATGCGAATCACCATGACATCTCCTTACTTGTGCGGTGGAAAGACAGTCTCGGCAGAGGGCGCGACCGAGCGCTGCGGGCGGCACCTTGTCGACAGGAGTCGATCGATCTTCGTAGCCGGTGGGCACGCGGATGGCTCCCAAACCAATTTCTCGCAAACCAATTTCTCGGCAACCAAGGTCATTCGAGGTGACCCGTCAGCCCAGGAGTTTCGCCTGTGGCCACAGTTCGGACCAGGGCGCTCGTGGTACGCGGCAGACGAACAGCGGCTGGCCCTGTTCGTCATTGTCGATGCCGAGACCGTTGTCGATGCGACCGACGGGTTCGACCTCGGCGAAATACCGCATCAGCTGGTCACGGTCGAGGCCGACGGCGATGACCGCGGTGGCCGTATCACTGGGTGGGCCCCACCACCAGTAGGAATTGTGGCCGCTGTGCGGTGTGGGCAGTCCGTATGCGCCGCCGAAGCGCTCGATCGCGCCCGCCTCGCCGTAGTTGGCGGTGAGGATGGCGATATCGGAGCCGACCGTGGCGCGCACCTCGGCGATTCGGCGCACGAACTGTGGCCAGCCGATGGTTTCGCCCGCGTCGTAGTTGATCGCGAGCACCGGCGAATCCTTCAACTTCGCACTGGGCAATACCGGCAGGAACAGTACCGCCGACACCACCGCATTCACCGCTAGAACCGAACCGATTGCCGCCCAACGGATTCGCCGATTCGCGAGCCACTCCGCGACCGGTACGGCACCGGCCGCGAGCAGTAGCGGATACATCCCGCCCAGGTAGTACGCCTTGCCGCCGGCGATGGCGAAGACCACGAACATCAAAGCGTAGGCGACCGCGAAGGCCCGGCAGCGCGCATCCCGCCACAGACGCCGGAGCCCGAAGATCCACAGCGGCACCAATAGCGGACCCATCAGCCCGAATTGCAGAACTACGAACGCCACCGGCGAGTCCGAGGTGCCGGAGGAGCCACCCGCGATCGCCCGACTCAGCTGCCATTGTGGCCAGCCATGGTGCGCCTGCCACCACAGATATGGCAACCAGAGCACCACCGCGAGCCCGACCGCCATCGGAAAGTACTTGGTCGCGAATATCTTTCGCGGCCCCACCAAGACCAGCGCCGACACCAGCGCGCCGACCGCAAAGATCAACAGCGCCTTGTTCTGCAACCCGATCCCGACGACGAGCCCCACCCCGAGCCACCACCGCGGGTCCGTCGCCACTCGGCATCCACTCGCGTCCGCCCCCGCACCGGCGCGCTCCCCGCCTACACGTGCACTCCCACACTCCGCACCCGCACGGTCCACATCTGCACGCGCCACGCCCACGTGCGCACCCCCACACTCCGCACCCGCACGCGCCACACCCACGCGCGCACCCCCACACTCGACACTCATGCGGGCACCCCCACACTCGACACCCGCATGCTCCGCACCCCCACACTCGACACTCATGCGGGCACCCTCACACTCACCACCCGCACGCTCCACGCCCTCGCACTCCCCGGCCACACTGGCAACCTCACATTCGACACCCACACGCTCCGCACCCTCGCGCTCCACGCCCGCACACGCACCCCTACCCGCCACACCGTCACGCTCCGCACCCGAGCGCGCACCCACCAGCTTTCCGGGCCCAAGCCTCCCCCCAGCCAGCACCTCTGGATCGCGCAGCAGCCGCAGCACCAGCAGGCAGACCAACGCGAACGCCGCCATATCGAAGGACGTCGTGGTCAGCAGATGACCGACACCCAGCACCATCGCCGCACTCGCGACCGCGGCCGACGCCAACACCTGCGCCGCGCGACCACCGCCGAGTTCACGCGCCATCAGCCCCGCGGCAACGACAACCAACGTCGCCGCCGCGATCGACGGAAGACGCAGCAGCAGTAATGAATCGGCATCGATCGCCGCCATCGTGCGGGCGATTAGCGGGGTCAGTGGCGGCTGATCCGGATAGCCCCAATCGAGGTGGCGGCCAGCGGCGAGAAAGTACAGCTCATCCCGGTGATAGCCATAGCGCTCGGCAAAGGCGGCCAGTAGTGCGGCAAAGAGGACGGCGACGGCGAATAGCGGTCGCGCCGCGATTTTGGGCACTCGTCCAGCCTGACACAGTTCAGCGGCGTAGGCTGCACCTCGACGCATTTCTTACTCGGGAGTAAGATAGCCTTACTCAGGAGTAAGATAGCTGGGGACAAGACCGCACCACACCCATCCGAGAAAACAGGTGATGATGAGCACTCGAGACAGCGCAACGAAGCGAAGTCCAGACACGTCCGCGGTCGGCCTGAACCACCCCAAGCGGGACTGGATGGGCGCGGCCATGCGGGTGATGACGACCCTTACCGGTTCGGAGCTCGCCGAGAAGTACAACCTGCGCAAGCCGATCGAGCGAGTCACCTACGAAGGCACCAAGACCGGGTTCCGCACCCTCGGTGCCGCAACTCGCGCATTCGGCAAGGTTGCCGGTGGTGGCGCTCCGAAGCGCCTTGCCGACAACGAGTCCAAGAAGAAGGGCTACTTCGACCTGACCCCGAGCGACGAGCAGCAGATGATCGTCGAGACGGTGAAGGAATTCGCCGCCGAGATCCTGCGCCCGGCCGCCTACGAGGCCGACAATGCCGCCAAGGCGCCGCGCGATCTGCTCGAGCGCGCCGCCGAACTCGGCATCACCGTGATCAATGTGCCCGAGGAGTTGGAAGGCGCGGCCGCCGAGCGCGGCGCGGTCACCAACTCGATGGTCGCCGAGGCGCTCGCGCACGGCGATATGGGCCTGGCCCTGCCGATTCTCGCGCCGAGCGGTGTCGCGGTCGCCCTGTCGCAGTGGGGTACCGATGCCCAGCAGCAGACCTACCTGCCCGCCTTCACCGGCGAGAATGTGCCGCAGTCCGCGGTCGTGATCAGCGAGCCGCGCGCCCTGTTCGACCCGTTCGCACTGCAGACCAAGGCGACCCGCTCGCCGAGCGGCTTCCGCCTCAACGGTGTGAAGAGCCTCGTCCCGGCCGCCGGTGATGCCGAGCTGTTCATCATTGCCGCCGAACTCGACGGCCGCCCGGCGCTGTTCATCGTGCCGTCCGACGCCCAGGGTCTGGTCGTGGAGGCCGATCCGAGCATGGGGCTGCGGGCCGCTGGCCTCGGCCGCCTGCTGCTCGACAATGTCGCGGTCGGCGCGGACGCCATCCTCGGCGACAACGACGCCAAGACCCGCGCCGAGGAGTACGCCGACGCGGTGCGGCTGGCTCGCCTCGGCTGGGCCTCGCTCGCCATCGGTACCGGTCAGGCCGTGCTCGACTATGTGATTCCGTACGTCAACGAGCGTGAGGCGTTCGGCGAGCCGATCTCGCACCGCCAGGCAGTCGCGTTCATGGTCGCGAATATGGCAATCGAACTGGACGGCCTGCGGCTCGTGACCCTGCGGGGTGCGTCACGCGCGGAGCAGGGGCTGTCCTACGGCCGCGAGGCGGCGCTGGCCCGCAAGCTCGCCACCGATAAGGGCATGCAGATCGGTCTGGACGGCGTGCAGTTGCTCGGCGGCCACGGCTTCACCAAGGAACACCCGGTCGAGCGCTGGTACCGCGATCTGCGGGCCATCGGCGTCGCCGAAGGTGTCGTGCTCATCTAACCGGCCGGTTCCTCAACTTCCAGGAGATATTCCATGATCAATCTCGAACTCCCCAAGAAGCTGCGGGCCAGCGCCAATCAGGCCCATCAGGTCGCTCAGGAGATCTTCCGGCCGATCTCGCGCAAGTACGACCTCGGCGAGCACGAGTACCCGGTCGAGCTGGACACCATGGCCGCCATGGTCGAGGGACTGGCCGACTCCGGCACCCAGAAGATCGGCGGCGCAGCCGGTGGCCGCTCCGATTCGGACTCCCACGCCACCGAACTGCTCGGAAACACTAACGGCGGCAATATGTCCGCGCTGCTGAACGCGCTGGAGACCTCCTGGGGCGATGTCGGCCTGATGCTCTCCATCCCCTACCAGGGTCTCGGCAACGCGGCCATCGCGGCCGTCGCCACCGATGAGCAGCTGAAGCGTTTCGGCAAGGTGTGGGCCTCGATGGCGATCACTGAACCGTCCTTCGGCTCCGACTCGGCCGCCGTCACCACCACCGCCGTGCTGGATGGCGACGAGTGGGTGCTCAATGGCGAGAAGATCTTCGTGACGGCGGGCCAGCGCTCCACCCACATCGTGGTGTGGGCGTCGGTGGACCGCAGCCTCGGCCGCGCCGCGATCAAGTCGTTCGTCGTGCCCCGCGACGCTCCGGGCCTTTCGGTGGCGCGGCTCGAGCACAAGCTCGGCATCAAGGCCTCCGATACCGCGGTATTGCTGTTGCAGGACTGCCGGATTCCGAAGGACAACATCCTCGGCAGCCCGGAAGTCAATGTGGAGAAGGGTTTTGCCGGGGTCATGCAGACCTTCGACAACACCCGTCCCCTGGTCGCGGCAATGGCGGTCGGTGTCGCACGGGCGGCGCTCGAGGAACTGCGTGCCATCCTGACCGAAGCCGGTGTCGAGATCTCCTATGACATTCCGGCCAATAACCAGCACGCCGCGGCCGCCGAATTCCTGCGCATGGAAGCCGATTACGAGTCCGCCTACCTGCTCGCCCTGCGCGCGGCCTGGATGGCCGACAACAAGAAGCCGAATTCGCTCGAGGCCTCCATGTCCAAGGCCAAGGCCGGCCGCACCGGCACCGATGTCACCCTGAAGGCCATCGAATTGGCCGGTGCCATCGGCTACTCCCAGCGCACCCTGCTCGAAAAGTGGGGCCGCGACTCGAAGATCCTCGATATCTTCGAAGGCACCCAGCAGATCCAGCAGCTCATCGTCGCGCGCCGAGTGCTCGGCAAGACCAGCTCTGAGCTGAAATAGCAAGTGCCACAACAGAAATCCGGTGCGAGTCGACTTCATGACGCGCACCGGATTTCTATTTGCTGGGGTCAGCATCCACGGCTACACGCAATCTCAGGCCGTCACCAGGCCGATAGATCCCACGCTGCCGCTGCGTCATCCACGGCCTGACGGGCACGCTCATTGCTGGACGAGAGCAGATGCATGTACCCCGGAGCGTGAACTGGGGATCTTTGTGCCCTCGAACCACAACTGATGGACATCGCAGCAGCGGCACGCCGTGGCACCGAGCGGCTGCCGAAAAGTATGCGGCCTCTTCGGCTAGCGCGGGTCAGGCGCAGACGCGATTCAGTTCGTCGGTGTAGGGGTTGAGCTCTGCGACGCCGTCATCGATCAGCGCTCGAGCGTAGGCCGTGATGGCCTCCTTTTCGGCCCCCTGGGCGAAATCGCCCAGACCGGTCAGCCTCTCGGAAAGGGCTGTCGCCGTCGCCTGATCCATGGTGCCGCCACTCTGGTCGATTGCGATGTTGATCAGCTCGATGGCCTTGGCGCAGCTGGGGGATTGGGCGTACGCGGGCGTGGCTGGAAGGAAGAGTAGAGCGGCAGCAGCCGCAGTGATCGCCGTGGCGAAGGACAACGACTTGGTCATGGTTTCCCCTCGAGGTGTGAGTAATGGGCTCCCGCGCACGCAGGGGCAGCAGTATCGAGCAGCAAAGCAGCCCTTCAGGTGCGCGAGCGTCGCTTATTATGCCCACCCCATCCTGGGCACGGTGAGTGGACCAAGTCCGGCACCTCTCGGCCGGAGGTGCTCTCGCCCTACGCGATCCGGCCGACAACATGCTCTGACGAGTGCGGAAGGCCCCTAGGCCGTGTTTCGAAAGTCGGGTCACCGTAGCCACAGGTCGATGGCGGCGATGTGGACGGTAGCCAGGAAGCGGACGGCGAGTTTGTCGTATC
>NZ_JBEXUI010000055.1:0-36021 GCF_040614395.1 Nocardia sp. NPDC005998
TGCGCCTTCACCAGACCCAGGATCTCGGTCCGGAAATCCTCCAGCCGGTCCGACCAGCGCAATCCGCCGCGCGCCACCGGACCGAAGCGCAGATGCACGCCCTCGACCCGCGGCGAGTACACGAAGATCTCGAATTGCGGTCGCGGCCTCGGCAATTCGCTGATGGCATGCGGATCGAATTTGAACGACAGGTACTCCGGCGGGTTGCCGTCAGCGTCGCGCCGGTAGTAGTTGGTGCGCAGGGTCGCGGTGATCAGACCGAGCACCGCGCGCAGAATGCGGTCGGCGTCGAGGCTGACGACCGCATCGATCTCAGCCTGCAGCCGCTCGGCGATACCGGCCGCCCGGGCCGATGCCACTGCGCCGACACCCTCGGGATCGAAGTAGGCGTCGAACAATTCGGTGAACAACCGGGCCATCGTCGGCTGCGCCAGCAGCACGCGGGCGATATTGCCGAGGGTGTAGGCGAATCCGGCCTGCTGCAGATACTTGGCGTAGGCGCGCAGCATCGCGATCTGGCGCCAGTGCAGTCCCGCGCGCAGCACCAGTTCATTGAGCGAATCGACCTCGGCGCTGCCGTTCCACATAGCCGCGAAGGCCGCCGGAAAGTATTGCCGCACACTGCCATCGGCCAGCGGTTCGTCGGCGGGTCGAGTCAGATCGGCCTCGAGATCGGCATCGATCGAGGTGCGCAGCAGCTCCGCCGGGACGCGCAACCCGAAATCGTAGATCCACTTGTCGGTATCGTCGGGCAGGCTGATGCGGTGCGGCCGCTCGTCGACCACCTCGACACCGAGGCTCTGCAGCACCGGCAGCACACGGCTGAGCGAAACCCCGGCACCGGCGACGTAGAGGGTGAATCGCCACTCCCCCGAGGGCGATTCGGCATGCCGATACAGATTCGTGTCGATCTCACCGTCGACCAGCGGTTCGAGCCGCTGCAGATCGACCAGCGCCTGCTCCGGCTCGTATTCCTGCTGATACCCGATGGGAAATGCGCCGGCATAGGCATTGGCGACCTTCGACGACACCGCGGGCACACCGGTCGCCGCCGCTACCACGCAGTCGGCCCAGCTCCGGGTGGTCGCGAAAAGCAGTTCCTGGATCCGCTCCCGGTTCGATTCGGAGATATCGGCCGCTTCCGCATCTGGACCGCGATGCACCGTGAAATAGAACACGGCCAACTCGGATTCGCTCGCCCTTGCCGAGTACGCGACCTGTTCACCGTCGAACTCAGCGCGCAGGATCTCCTCCATGCGCAGCCGGACCTCGGTGGTGTACCGATCGCGGGGCAGATAGACCAGGCAGTAGACCGCACCGCTGCGCCCGTCGCGCCGAATGAACAGCCGCACCTGCCTGCGCAGCCCCAAATTCATGACCGAGGAAACGGTTTCGAACAGCCGCCTGGCATCGGTGGAGAACAACTCGACCCGCGGGAACGACTGCATCATCTCCAGCATGGCCTGCCCGGAGAACGAATTCAGTTCGAAGCCAGCCCATTCGATGACCTGGTGCACGCGACGGGAGATGACCGGGATATCGAGGATGTTCTCGTGCAGTCCGGTCACCGTGAACGTGCCGACGAACACATGCTCACCCTGCACCGTGTTGCCGCCGTTACCGTAATCGGCAACGCTCACGAAGTAGAGCTCACCCGATCCGGGGATCAGCGAATCCACCGATCCATTGGCCATCCGCAGCACCGGCCGGGTGGTGCCGAGTACGGGGACATCGAGATCGACATTCGATCCATTCCAGAGCACACCGAGACCGGTGCCCGGCACCTGCCGCGGCTCGCCGCCATCACTGCGGTAGTACCCGTAACCAAGGACGGTGAAATGCCCATCGGCCAACCAGCGCAACAACTTCGCGCATTCGGGCACCTCCGGATCGTCCGAGCGGTGCGCGATATGGTCGAGCCGACCCGCCAGTGCGACCATGGCATTGGCCATGCCCGGGGTGTCGTCGACGACCTTGCGCAGCACCCGCAGCAGGGCGGGCAGCTCGCGATCGACCCGGTCCAGCAGCGCGGCGCCAACGGACGGACTCAGCTGCACATGGATCCAGGACTCCGCGACATTGTGGTTGCCTTGCGCCGGTGTCGTATCGGGCTCTTTGGGGGCGATCGCCCGCAGCCGCCCGCGACTGTCCCGCGCGACATCGAATACCGGATGCACGACCTCGGTCACCGTCGCACCGAGGCGGCGCAGCGCCGTGGTCACCGAATCGACCAGCAGCGGCATATCGTCATTGACGATCTGGATCGCCGCGCCGAGCCCGCTGCCGTCATCGGGGCGGTACACCCGGGTGATCGCCGCCCCGGGCATGCGCATGGCCGCCAACTCCAGGTGGTGGCGGAAGATCTGTTCGGCCCGATCGGTGATCGTCGGCGCGGTGGCACCCGGCTGGATCCAACGGAAGTAGGCCGTCTCCAGGTCGGTCGCATCGTCGCGGAACCGTTTGAATGAAATCGTCTGCTGGGTGGTTGCCACCATCGACTCGTGCCTTCCCGAGATCTGAGAACCGTAACCGTACGGTTCCCATACCTTACATGGTTTGATGTGCCGTTGTATAGCGGTACGTTAAATGCGTAACAGATTCATGAAAAAGATCAGTACTGGTCAAGCGCGCGGACCGGCCGGAATCCGGTCGGTCACGGGGTCAGACCGGCTCGCGCCATGAAGGTCTGCGCCGCCGCGCGCCCGCTGAAGGCGCCCGTCTCGACCCGAAGTCCGACAAGGGTATTCGCGTACCGCAGGGTTGCCGTCGGACTGATCGCCACGAAGACGACACCGTCGGCCAGGACGGTACCGCCTGCCGTCCGCCAGTTGCGCACGGTATCGGCTCGGCGCTCGGGCGGATCCAATGCCACCGAGAGGGTCAAATCCTTGCCGCCGGTGATTCCGCCCGCGAGCAGCGGATCGGCCACCGGGACAACACAGTTCGCGGCCGTGGAATCGACCCGCTGACAGGAGACGGCCGCACGCAATTGACCCGGTAGGGCCTGTTCGATTCCCAGATCGGGGATGGCGGCCAGCGGTGTCGAACACGAACGGAAGGCCGTGAAGCCGAGCCCGAGGACCATAGTCACGATGCCTGCGATCGCGGCCCCCCACTGCCAGCGCGGATACTGCCCCGCGGCAACCTTTTCCGCGCCCGCCACCGCATTCTCCGCGCCCGCCACCGCACCCGCGGTTGCCGCCACGGCCCGCTCGGCGCCCGCGACCACCTGCTCGGCCCGCGCCGCGGGCCCACTCAGGTTCGATAGTCGGTGCACCGCGGGCAGCGGCGCACCGCAGTGCCCGCATTGCGGTGGATTACCGGCATTGCGGTGTGAGCAGTACTGGCAGACCAACTCGGCTACTGACATGACAGCGGCCTCAATGCCCGGTGATCACGATGGAGGAAATCGCGGTCGTATTGATCGTTGGATCACCCTTCGATTCCTGAATTGTCAGCACGATCTTGGAAGCCTGCACGGGAACATCGAACTTGGTAACGACCAGGGTGCGCTGATCCAGGGTCGGTTGGGTGTAGCCCGTCCTGTTCGGATCGTCGAACGAATACCTGACCCGGCTGGCGGTCCGGTATTTCGTCCATTGGTCCACACCGTCGCTGCCGACGCTGTCCCAGCCGGGGACGATGCCGATCGAATCGACCTGATAGGTCTTGCCGAGATCGATGGTCAGCACCTGCCCGTCGACCTTGTACGCGCGCACACATGACCAGGCCTTGCCATGCTGCCCGCTGAAGGCATCCATACCCGGTGTACTGCCCGGCGGGCAGTTGGCGGTCGCGGATTTCACCGTGATCGTTCCGGAAGGGGCCGTTGAGGATTCCGGTTTCGACGTCGGGGCCGCGGTCGGGGACGGAGTGATGACCGCAATGCGATCCGGCGCCTGCGACTCGTCCTTCCCACCGGTGGAAACCAGCGCGATGATGAGCAACAGGGCCAAGACGGCGCAGACCGCCAGGGCAATCTTCGGATTCTTGAGCTTCGTCGCCACCAGGGCGATCCGCTCCGCGGCATCGGGTCCACGCCCCTTCGACGCCCCGGATGCGGACCGCGTGGATTCTTCGGGCGGCGGTTGCTTCGCCGAGACGTCGGAGTAGTCCGCTGAAAAGTCCAGTCCCGGTGCGGCATCCGGCTGCTGCTGCCCGTTCAGCAGCGCAATGATCCGCTCGCTGGCCTTCGGCCCATCGGAGGATCGCCGCGGCGGCGGATCCATGTCGGGTAGAGCGCCCTGGGCCGAACCGGCTGCCACCGCCGCACTGGAGAACGGATCGCTGCCGAACCCCGGTTCCCCGAGTTCTGGATCGCCGACCAGAGGTCCGCTCAGCACCGACCCGGTGTCCGGATCGTTTTCGCCGAACGCCGGATCCGAGAGCAGCGCCTCTAGGACCGCGCCTCGATGGCGGAGAAACACATCTCCCGGGTCCTCGGCAGCCATGGTCCGGATCGTATCCAGACCGACCTGTGCTTCGACTCAGCGTTATTCCCGCTGGCGGGAATAACGCGATCAGTGTTTCTTCTGTTCGGTGACGAAATGCTCCGGCGGTACGTCGAATACCCGCGCCAAGGCGATGATCAGATCGAGCCGGGGTACCGCGTCTCCATGAATGAGCCGGTACAGACCCGACTGGGAGACCGGAACATCCGGGTACGCCTGCTCCAGGTGCTGGGCAAGCGAATAAAGCGTCAGCGACCGCGTCGAGCCGTCCTCGGTCGATACCACCGATTCCGCGATCAATTCCGACAGCCGACTCGAGAAGATCGCTACCGCGGCCTGTCTCGGGGTCAGTGCCTCCCCACTATCCTCCTGCACAAATTCGCCGTCACTCGGCTGGGAGTCCACAACCACGCTGATAGACACTACCTGTCTCCAATCAGCTCATGCGCCGAACGTCGGGCCCTGGCGTGGCGCCATTGGCACCCGCGGTGATCGCGGGTTGTTCGGCGGCGGAATCGAAATAGCGAGTTTCACCGCGCGGCTCGATCAAGTCGACGCGCACGGTGCGCATCGGAATGCTGACATCCACTACGGTCGCACTGACCTGGTTGATCGCCAGATCGACCGACCGCCGCCGCGGCCCACCGGGCTCGCTGATGGTGACCGTGGTGTGCGCGGTCGATACCTGCGGCGGCAGATTGTCGAAAACCGTGATCGTGGCCGAGGACGGCGGACCCGAACTGGCGTGTCCCGCGGCGCCGGCCTCCGGAGCCAGGCGCAGCGATTCCGGATCACCGACCGCGGCGACGAGCTGCCACCAGCGGTGCGGGCGCACCGAATGGACCTCGACATCCGCACCGACCACCATGGCGCGCAACACGATCTGCTGTGCCACCGGCAGATCGGCGTGCACATCGATGGTGCGCCGACGCGGATTGTAGCGAGCCGGGTCGAACAGCGGCAGCGCCAAGGTATGCCGCGGCTGACCGCTGATGGAACCGAGAATCTGGCCGTTGGGACCGATTGCGATCGTGAGATCCGCAAGGAGCTCATCAGGGGCGATATCGCGGCCCGATTCATCGACGGGCACCGCGCGGATCGACGTGCCGGTCGGCATGGTGGCCAGCAACGCTATGGCCTGCCTGCCGGTCAACCGGCGTAGATACTCTGGTGGCTCGGTCGTGACCGGCGGGCCGACGTACCGCGCGAGCGCGCGCGGCCCGGCCGTCGCATCGGTGAGGCTGACCACCAGCGTGGTCCGGCCGCGGTTCCACGCCCAGCAATCGTCCAAGCCCGCGCCGTCGAGCCGGGTCCAGTCGATCAGGAAGCTGGTAACACTGCGACCTGGTACCGAGGACTCCATACAGGTCCAGGTCTCACGCAGATCGCCGAGTTCGACTCCGGCGTGCAGCACCCTGGTGGCCTCCAGCATTGCGGCCGTAGGCAATGCGTGCGCGGCGATACCGCGTTCCCGCAATCGGCCCGCGATGCGGTGCGCCGCGGTGGCCAGCGCTCTCGGCGCTACCATCGCGACCAGTCCGCGTCGCTGGAGCAGATCCAGGTTCCGCTCCATATCCAGCCGGACGACCAACCAGGTGAGGCGGTGGCCGACGACCGGATGAGAGCCGATCAGCTGGTCGTAGAGCATGCTGTAGTTGCCGGTCGGACGAACGCGCTGACCGGTGGTCACGATATCGATATCGACCGCCAGACCGAACTGATCGAGCAGGCCTACCAGGGCGTCGAGGGGGACGGTGTCCTCGGTGTAAACGGATTTCTCCGCGATGACCGTCGGCAGGTCGAGATTGGGCGCGAGTTGGATCATCGCCGTGAGCACGGTGCCTTCGGAGCGAATGCCGCAGACACCTGCGGCAACCTCGATATCCTGCACATTCGCCGGACCGGCGAGCGCTTCGGCTCTGGTGGCCCTGCCGAATCGGTAATCGACCCAGTCGACCAGCCATCTGCTGGTCGTGCGGCCGTTCACCTCGACCGCCACGGTTACCAGCAGCACGGTGATCACCGCCGCGCTGGCCCAGATCGGGGTGTGCGACCACAGCCCGGTGACCACCAGGCTGCCGCCGATCACGGTGACGGCGAACGGACCACGTTCGACACCGCCCACCCGAACACTCGGAAGGCTCACCTCCGCCTCCGGACCGCGGAGCTCGCGTAGGTGGCGCCGAGCCCGAGCAGTAGCGCGGCGATGATGACGACGGCGGCCGCGAACGGCGGACGACGATCTTTGGCCCGCGGCGGATCCGGCAGCACCAGTACCGATGACCGGTACAGTCCGATAGGCGGTTTGGGCGCGGTGCGATAGCTGAGCGCGGTGAGCGGATCGATGACGCCCGCGCCGATGACGTTATCGATGCCCCGCGCGGGCGCGTGCGCGCTGGCGGTCAGGCGGGCCATGATCTCGGCCGGGGTTTCGTTGGGGAATCGAGAGCGCAGCAAGGCGGCCACCCCGCTGGCATAGGCGGCCGCGAACGACGCGCCGCCGACGGGCACCAGTTTGCCGGGTTCACCGACACCGTTGATCAGGCCAGTACCACCGGGACCGAGCGATTCGATCGCGGTGCCCGGTGCACCGACCGAAACCCATGGACCCGTAAGCGACTCGGACATGGTCGCACCGGTGGCGGTCGTGAAGCCGACCGTGAGCACGTCCGTCCCGAACCAACCCGGCGCGGCGACGGTCTTGACATCGCGCCAGTTCCTGGGGTCGCTCGGCCGGGTCGGATCGATATCCGGATTCTGATCACAGCCGCTATCGGCATTACCGGCACCCGCAACGATCAACGCCCCGCGCACGTGTACCGCGTAGCCGATCGCCACCGACAGTATCGACTGATCCACCGCGAGTCCCACCGGAACACAGACCGGCAGCGATACCGTGATCACGCCGGCGCCCAGGTTCGCCGCATGCACGATCGCCCGCGACAACGTCCGGATGTCCACCGAGAGTTGTTGCGCCACATCATTATTCGGACGTTCTACACTGAAAGCCCCGGAGCGATAGCGAATAGATACGATCTTGGCGTCCGGAGCGACCCCGCTGAATCCGTCCGTGGGATCGGATGCGGCGCCGATGATTCCGGCGATCAGCGTGCCATGCGCATCGCAGTCGGACAGACCATCACCACTTGCTGTGACATAGTCACCGCCACCGACCAGACCGGGCAGGCGACCATTGGGCGTGACACCAGTGTCGAGCACCGCGACAGTCACCCCGGCACCCCGGCTCAGTGCACGGGCATTAGGCAGATCCAGTGCCAACTCCGACGGCGGCGTGCGCGCCAGATCGCTGTCCCTCAGTACACCGGTCGCCAAGCAGCTCTTGTCCTGTTTCGTCGGCAATTCCGGGCCGGGCGGGTCATCCGCGGGCGAGCCGATGATCACCTGCGGCGGATCCACCGCCAATGCCGGTGCGGCGGAGGCGATCAGCGCGAATCCGGCCAGCACCGCGATCGCGGTTGTGCCGATTCGCATCAGATCGCCCGCATCGCGGTATAGATGCCCGTGATCCAGCAGGCGATGATCGGGATCACCAGAATGAGCGCGTACTCGATCAGATCGATGATCCGCCGGGTGACCGGCGAGAGCCGCCGACCCGGCAACCGCACCGCCGCCACACATGCCGCCACAGCCGCCGCGCCGACCGCGAAGACGACGGCCAGCCGCGCCGGCGCCGTTTCGTACGCGGTGATCAGCACGAAGCCGACGCCGACCACGGTGACCGCCGATGCGACAACGAGCGCGATGGCCTGCACCCGGTCCGGGAACCAGCGCGCGCGCATGGCCAGCAGACCCGCCACGGCCGTGGCCAACACGATCTCCCGAATACCACCGGGGCTCACCGCGGCCGACAGCACGGCGGCGCCCGCCAGAAGTGCCGCGGTCGCGGCGATGAGCCCGCGCAGACTGGTCACCGCCAGTCGGGCCCGGCCCTCGATGCCGGCGCCGGCTTGTTCCCGCTGCCGCTCGGTGTCCTCGGCGGAATCGAGTTCGGCGTCATCGCGCGCGGATTCGGCGTCGAAGATATCGGTCAGGGTGGCAGGGTTGACCTCGTTGCCGGGATCCGGCAGATCCGGTGGCCTGATCCGGGCGACCACGACGGCGAGGCGCGGTGCGGCGGTGAGCAGCACGAGGCCGAGAAGTGCCGCGCCACCGGATATCTGGCGCACCGACAGATCCAGATAGGTCACCGGAATCGCGGCGGCCGCCACGGTCGCGCCGAGCACGGTGACTGCCATCAGTGTCGCGATTCCGAGCTTGGTCACGCGCATCATGGCCGCGGCCGCGACGGCCGCGACAACCGATCCGGCGGCCAGATTGGCGGCGGCGAACGGACTCGGCTCACCGTAGGCGGGCGGCACCAACATCGCGCCGCCCGCGAACAACAGCGGAATCGAGGACAATGCGAACCCGAGACAGATTCGCGGCGCGAAGTTCCGCTGCCGCGCTTGCACCGCGCCGCCCCAGCACACCACGCCGAGCAGCAGCGCGGGCAGCGCGTACCACCAGATCGCCCCGGATTCGGTCCACGACACCGACAACATCGCCGCGATGGCGACCGCGCCGACACCTAGTGTGCTCAGGCCGACGACCGCGGCAGTGCCCGCGTCGAACTCAGCGAATTCGCGGTCGTTGATCAGGGCGAGCGCATCGGTGATGTCCTCCACGACCGGCGTGAAGACCTCGGCGGACTCGACCGCGGCCAACATCAGTACGGTGCCGTCGACGACATCGTGGTCGGCGAGGCTGCGCCAGCGCGGCATCGGCGCTTCGCCCGGTCGAGCCAGGCTCCACTGTCCGGTCGGCGGGGTGAAATCGACCGTCTCGTCGTCGATGGCCTTGGCCAGTACGGCGAGCAGATCATCGATGAACGTCTCGATGGTGAATTTGGTCGGCACCACGACATCGACCTGGTAGCTGGACACCAGGACCGCCATCCGAGCGCGCGCCACCTCGGCGGATGCCGCGGGCGCCGCGCCCGGTGGCGAAGCAACGGCAGTACTCATCGCCACCCTCCGGCTGCCCGGCCGCCGCTGGTGCCACCCAGATAGTTCGGGAATCCATCGGCAAGCCCGGCAGCGAGCTCTTCGAAGGCGAGCAGGGTTTCCTTGTCCACCAGGCGCAGATCGATCTCGCCGCCCTCGGCCAGATGGTCGTCGAAGGGCAGGATGCAGGTCGGGCGCTGACCGGTGGCGAACAGCTTCTCGATTGCCGCGACATCGACGACCGGCTTGGACGGTTGCTGATGCACGATCGAGACGACCGATTTGGCGATCAGATGCTGCATACCGTGCGAACTCAGCCAATTCAACGTGGCCACTGCACCTTTCACCCCGCCGACGGTGGGCGGGGTCACGACCACGACGGCGTCGCTGGTCTGCAGCACGCTCAGCGTCACCGAATCCAACACGCCCGTACCGCAGTCCACGAGCAGCAGATTGAAGTGGCGGCGCAAAACCTCGACGGCCGTGGCGTATTCGTGACCCGAAAGAGCCTCGTTGGCCTCGATCGTCCACGGCGAGGCGATGGTGGCGAGATCAGCCGAATTGATCGACATGAACGACTGCACCGTCGAGAAGGCCCCCAGATTCGACGCCTGCGCCAGATCGCGCAGGGTCAGGCCATACGGGTGCGGAGCGGTACGGGTGGGCAGATCACCGAAGTCCGGATTCGCGTCGACAGCGACGACCCGGTCCGGGCGCAGCGCGGCGAACGTCGAACCGAGCGTCGCGGCCGTGGTGGTGCGGCCGACGCCGCCCTTCACGCTGATCACCGCGATCTGGTACGGGGTGTTGAGCTGGGTCCGGATTCGGGCGCGCCGATCCTCGGCGCGCTGCTCGGCGGGTGAGAGGCCGAGCCGGAATCCGACCTTGTTCAGCGCGCCGCGTACACCGGTGCTGGACTGTAGTTTGGCCCGATTGGCCGCCGAGATATCGGCCAATAGATCCATCGAGGTCAGTGCCGCGGGCAGCACCTCGACCTGCGGCGCCGCCGTGCGGTCGATGCGATCGGGCACCCAGCTCGTCGCCTGGGCGGGTTGCCATGGCACATCCATGGTTCCGGCGCCCGTTCCTTCGCCCCTGGGCTCGGCATCGCTGCTCGATGGATTCACCGATGCAGTCGGCGTGATGCGAGCGGTGGCGGGTTCGGCCCCGGCCTGGGCCGCCCACATTTCGGGCGATGACGGAGTCGCCGCCGTATAGTTCTCGCGTGCCGAATCCGCTGTCTGTGCAACCACATTCGGCGCGACTGCATGCGCTACACCGGCTTCCGGCGCGGTCGCGCTCCGCGGTGCCGTAGAACCACCGGCACTCGCCGCCGGCTGTGGTATCGACTGACCGGGTGCACCGATCACCGGTTCGCTGTAGCCCGATTGTGGACGTGCGGGGACGCTGCCGGTCGGAGGGCCGCTTTCGGGTTCCTCGGCTGTCTGCATGAAAAAGGCGTCGTAGCCGCCCTTGTGTCGGACGGACTCGGCCGAATGACCATTAGTACTCGGCGCTCGGCTCATATCTGTCGTCCTCTCCAAAAACCCATTGGGACGTTCAACCGATCCGGCTGGTATCGAACCAACTTCGGCCCGGCAGCAGCTGGACCAGTCCCACGATCGCGGCGTGCAGTGCCGCGTCGTCACCGGGTGCGTATGTCGATCGGACTTCCCCGTCCATCGCCACACTCGGCGTCACAATGATGCGCCCCGACAGCGTATCCAGCACACTCACACCGTACTTCGGCTTCAGCTCGACTCCGTCCTGGTGTTGCACCACCGTCACTTCCGCCCGCCGGACGACCTCCTCGAGTGCCCGGCCGAGGACACTCGCGGTACGCGGCTGCGCACCCAACTCCAGCAGTGCCTGCCGTCGTCCGTCCTGGTCGTCGGGAATCTCGGCGAGCTCGGACTGCGCCGCAGTCATCGGCACGAAACTCAGTACCGGAGTGGACCCCAGCGCCGCGCCGACCGCGGCCGATACCGAATCCAATTGCTGTTCCTGCTGGTACACCGCCTGGATGACGATCTCGTCGTCATAGCGCACCGCCAAAACATGGGTATCGCCGCGACGCACCAACGACATGCGCAGCATGCCTTTTTCTTCGCCATCCAAGCCGGTGGCCAACACGAGCGCCATCAGTTCCACATCCGGGCGGTACAGGCACTGCAACCAGTGCTCGACCGTCGGATGCACGCGGTCGCCGTCGATAATGCCCACCTCGGTGAGCTGTTCCGCGACGACAGCGCGCACCCGCTCCAGATCGTCGAAGTCGAAAATATTCGGCATCAACGCCAGGATCGGCGGATAGGAATCGATGCCGGCCATGTCTTTCAACAACAGCGCGGCATCGACATTCAGATCGATCGCGATCGGATCAGTTTCCACACCTTCACCAAATGACCAGTCGCCCGCAGCCCCGTTTCGCCGTGGCCGGGCCGACGAAGCGGACAGGGGCTGCGAGATTACTAGACGCCACCGATCGCCAGGAACCTGGCACCCTGCTGGTGGTCGGTCTCCTTCATAAAGCCCTCGGATCCGGTGGTTTGGCTGATCGCTTGATTCACCTGCTGGAGCTGGCCTTGGTACCCCGTGTGCTGCGAAGCATCGCCGAGTGCTGCCTTGAACCGGTCCATCAGTGGTTTGGCAACATCCGCCGCAAAACCTGTAAAGACCTGATCAAGTTCCTTGATCAGCGATGCCAAGTGGGTGGCGTTCGTGTCCATACCGTGCAGAACGGCCTTCACGTTGAGACTGTGCGAATCAACGGCCGCGTAGTCGTTAAACATTGTCTGCCAACCTTATTCTGTCGTTGTTACGATTCGTATCGTGTCGCTCGTGACACTACTGCCACGAGCCGGTGTCAACCGTGTTGTTCGTACCAAGTTCGACCGCCCGCTGCATTCTGGCAGCGTTCTCGAGGTCCGTCGTATCGATTCTGTTGCCGGTGTCCTTCAGCGCATCGATAATGTCCTGAAGGGTTCGCGCCAGCTGCACACCGGAGGTGTGCGCGTGGTCCATCGTGTTCTGGATTTGCGTACCGGTCTGCGAGCCGTGGACCGCGCCGTGGAAGTCGTCACGCAGGCTCATCCAGCTGCGCAGGTAGCCCTCGAGTTCGCCATGGCATGCCATGGCTTTGACCGCGGTCTGCTGCAACAACTTCGGATCACCGCTGTAAGTGTGGGTCACTGTTGTTTCCTCTCTGGGGTGGATCTAAATTCCGCCGCGGTATTTCACCGGGCAGGCTCTGGCTCGGCTACCGCCGACTCGGCATCGGAACTCTCGGGGTCATCGGAGCGCTCGAGGATACCCACGAGCGAATCACCCTCGGCGACTACATCTTCCGGACGTTCATCGGCATATTCGATGACGCCGATCACGGGCGGCTTCTCCAATACCGGAACTTCCAACTCTTCACCCGGCACGAATACCTTGCCCGGCTTCCGTTCCTCGTCCCGACGACGCCGCATCTGCGCCTTCGGTGCGATCGCACCCCGACGCGGCGCCCCACGGCCAGCCGGTCCGGCACCACCTGTCGGATTCGACGACGCGCCGTATGCCGTGCCCGGACCACGCAGCCAATTGGACGGCATCCGGAATCCGGTGGACGCACCTGGCATCGAGCCGAATCCGCCCCGGGCCAAATTCAACGCGACCAGACTTCCCGCGCCCCCGTTCAAACCCGCCAATGTCGGCGAATTGGGCGAAGTTCCATAGAATCCCGGCTGCTGTCCGGCAGACCAGTCCGACCCGTCGGTGCCGCCATACGATCCCGAATCGCTCAGTGGCGAAGTAACCTCACTCGGATCCGCTGTCGCGGGCTGCGTCGGCGATTGGGTGGTATCGGTCGGCGTATTGCCGGTGTCGGTATTACCGGTATTCGTATCTCCGGTGTTGTTGTTGGTGGTGTTCGTATTGTTATTGGTAGTCGTGTTGTTGTTCGTAGCTGTGTTGTTGTTGTTGGTGGTGGTTGTGTTGAATTGCTGAGGCGTGCCCGACTTCGGGGTGTACACCGGCACTTCGAATTGCGGCGGTGGCGGCGGTATGCCCGGATCTGTGACGATGGGCGTCGACAGAGCCGGTGGCGGCAGTGCCTCCAAGGTCGGCATCACGGCTCCCGCGTAGGCATCCATGACGCCGGCGGCCAGTGTCCAGATCCCAGCGTAGGCAAGGTGGTTCAGCAGCAACTCAAACGTGTTCTGGCCTGAACCATTGGTCAGGAGCAGAGCGGTCTCTTCCAACTTGTTCGCGTAGAGCAACCCCCCGACGACTTCCATCGCAGACTGGGCACCGCTGAATTCCGCGGCCAACGAATACAACACCGCCGATGCCTTCTCCGCGGCCTGGGACTGCTGGCTCAGCCAATTCGTATGGTTACGAAAGGCCGCCTGCACCAATTCGCCCGATTCTCCGCGGTAGGTCTCCCCCAAGCCGTCCATCGCGGCCTGGGTGCCCACCGCCGCTTCCAGCAACGCTATACCCGACTCCGCATAAGACTTGGCGGCAGATACGATGGTTCCGACGCCAGGCGGCGACGGGATGAGAACGGGAGGGACGGAAAGGGGAGGAGAGACGTAGCCGACCATGCTACCGACGTTCAGCTCCGGTGGAAATGCGTGCCAAATCGGCATGGATCCAGCCTTCGTTCGGGGCTATCTGGGCATTTCGCCGAGCGTCGCACCCGTGGACGCGACACCGGTGGCATCGATGATGTCGGCACCCGAATAGGCGACGGCCATTGACGGTAGCGATGCCGACGCGGGTTCGCGATGTACGAACCCGTCACCCGTGCAGCCGTAGAACGATTGCCCGTAAGCAGCGGTTACTTGAGGGAGGACCATCAAGCTGAGGTAATCCCACCCTGGCGGGAAAACGACGCAGGTGGATGCGGTCTGGACAAGCGATGCGATCGCCGAGTCAGCGATCGCATCGAGTTGGGAACTGACAACAGGGAGATGCTCCGGGGTGATTTCGAGAGCCATGAGAGTTCTCCTAACAATGAGCGCCGACCCGTAGTGAGCGGTACAGGACAAACGCTAAGGCATTCTCAATGGTGGGAAGGTCTCTCGAGCCGCCGCTGGACCTCTGCCCGCACCACCGCCGACCAGCGCTAGTCCTGCGGTGGTGTCCACGCCGACTGCACGAGATCCCGGCGGGATTGCAACGGCTCGACGAAAATACCCCGGCCCACTGGTTGTTTCGTCGGCTTCACATCGCCGATCAGAATTCCGTCCAGTTTCGAGCCGTCCATAATGAAGCCCGAGGAATTCAGGTTCTTGATCTGGCCGAGCACACTGTCGTACAGCGCGGTATCGGCCTGGGCGATACTGCGGGCCGCGATTACGTGCAGACCGGTGTCGCGGCCGTCGACAATGATGTCCTTCAGTGGTTCCAGCGGATTGGGCATTCCGCGCTGGGCGACCATGTGGTAATCGTCGATCACCACGAAGATCTCCGGCCCGGACCACCACGAACGGTCCTTGAGTTGTTGCGAGGTGACGCCATCCGGTGGGCGGCGGCCGCGCATCTTCTCCGCAAACGACGGCAACCCCTCGCGCACATCGCGCTCGCTGGTCAGATAGCCGATCAACTGCTCCTCCGGGATGGCGTCCATATGCTGGCGGCGGTAGTCCACCAACAGCACCCTGGCCTGATCCTTGTTGAATTGCAGCCGGATCGACTCCAGCAGCGCGCCCAGCACCGTCGACTTGCCCGAGCCGGACGAGCCCAGCACGATCAGATGCGTGGAAACACCGAAATCGGCCGTGGCAGGGTACAAATCGGATTCGCGAATACCGAAAGGCACCACGAGCCGCTGCGCTAGATTCGCCGGTTCCGGACGACCCGCCCGGACCTCCGCCAAGGTGATCTGGGCAGGCAGCAGCTTGACCTCCGGAGCCCGGCGGCTCTGGTACTTCTGATTCAACTGTTCGACCGCGGCCGCTAGCCCCGCACCGGCGGATATGGGATCGCCCACCCCGTCGACACGCGGCAGCGCGGTGAGCATGTGCAATGCATCGCTGGAGATACACCGACCCGGGCGATCCGGTGGAATCGCCGCGACCACATTGCGCTGTCCGAGGAAGATCGTGTCGGTGAGATCACCGAGCCGCATCTCTACCCGGGTCTGCAGTAGATCCTTGATGGCGGGACGGATCGCCGCCCAGCGCGAACTGCTGACCACCAGGTGGATGCCGTAGTTCAGACCCTGCAGCGCGATCGACTCCATGACCGGGAGGTATTCGTCGAAATACGGTCCGGTGACCGCGAATCCGATATCCCAGCCGTCGACGACGATGAAGACATCACCGTGTTCGTCACCGTGGGCGGTGAGTTCCGCCGATTCCCGCGGCACGGAGCGCCTGCGCCGGAATTCGCGCATGGTGTCGATGCCCAGCTCGCTGAACAGCACCTGTCGACTCGCGATGAGATTGGTGATGAGCGCGAAGGTGCGCCGGACCCGATCACCGTCACGGCCCGAGGCGACCGAGCCGACATGCGGCACGTTCCGCAGTCCGGTCAGACCGCCGGAGAAGTCGAGGCAGTAGAACTGGACCTGTTCGGGTGTGTGCGTCAACGCGGCGGACATCACCAGCGTCTGCAATGCGGTCGACTTACCCGACTGCGGACCGCCGACTACGGCCACGTGCCCGCCCGCACCGGACAGATCGACTGTCCAGATTTCCTGGCGCTGCTGTCGCGGCTTGTCCACGATCGCCCACGGCATCTGCAGCGAACCAGGAGTCGCGGCGGATATGAACTTGTCCAGAGTCGCCGGCACGGTCAGCGGCGGCAGCCACATCTTGTGCGCCGGTGTGCCGAATCCACTCAGTTGTTGCAGCACCGTCTCCATGACGGTCACTGGTTCACCCTCCGGCGTCTCCGATTGCTGCACAATAGGTTCGGGCTCGACAGTCGCCGGCCGCACATCGATGATGTGCGCCGTGGTGAACTGCTGTGGTGGCCGATAGCCACCGCCGGGTCGCCTGGCGCGTTGGGCACTGGACGCCGAGACCTGCGCGGGCGCGACATACGGCGAGCCGACATAGGCGGCCTGGAATCGCTGCAGATCACCCGAGCCGACGCGCAGATAACCCGCACCCGGCTTCTTCGGCAGGTGATATGCGTCCGCGGTGCCGATGGCGTCGCGGGAATCGGCGGTCTGGTTGGTGCGCAACGCGATTCGATAGGACAGATGCGCTTCCAGCTCGCCCATCCGGTTGGCGGGCACCTTCTGTGAGGCCAGCAGCAGGTGGATGCGCAGCGAACGACCCAACCGGCCGATCGCGACGAACAGTTTGGAGAAGTTGGGATGCTGCTCGAGCAGTTCGGCGAACTCGTCGAGGATGATCAACAGCGTGGGCAGCGGCGCGAGCTGCGCGCCCTGTTCGCGGGCCCGCTCGTAATCGGCGACGCTGGCGAAGTTGCCCGCATCGCGCAAAATCCTTTGCCGTCGGCCCATTTCGCCGTTGATCACGTCTTCCATACGGGTGACGAGATCGGCCTCTTCCTCCATATTGGTGACCACGGCCGTCACATGGTGCAGCCGGTCGAACCCGAGGAAGGTCGCACCACCTTTGAAGTCGACCAGCAGCAGGTTCAGCTGATCCGGGGTGTGTGTCGCCACCGCCGAAAGCACAAGGGTGCGAAGGAATTCCGACTTTCCGGAACCGGTGGCGCCGATGCACATACCGTGCGGGCCCATGCCCTCCTCGGCCGATTCCTTGATATCGAGATGGACCACGCTGCCGGCCGGATCGTGGCCGAAGGGAATATTCAGTCGGGATCGGTCCGCGTCACGGCGGTGCGGCCATTGCTGCTCGACCCGAATCGCCCCGGGGTCGGTCACGCCGACCAGTTCCTCCCACGACGTGCCACCACTGGCCTGATCGGCGACCACGGCCTCGACCACGGTGGACAGTCGGTATGGGGAGATGTTGCGGGCCAATGCCTTCGCCGTCGCCACCGACATCGCGTCAGCGGCTCCGACGCGCCGCAGCCCGCGCGGAGTCACCTCGTGCAGGGAGCTATCGGGCCCCACCGTGAACTTCAGCGCCCGCGGCAAGGTTTGCTCGGCCGGGCCCAGCCGCAGCCAGGTGCAACCATCGACACCGGAGATATCCCGATCGGTGGCCGGACTGCTGTCATCCACGATCAGCAGATAATGCTTGCGATCCAGGGTCGGTTCGGAATTCGCGGAGAACGGACCGCGATTGAGTCCGGCCAGTGCCTTGGCACGCAACTCCGAAACGCTGCGGTACACCATCCGGCTCGACCCGATCGCGTCCGTATCACTCGGATGCTGGGTGTGCGGTAGCCATTTCAGCCACGACCACTCCGGTGCGTCGGGATTCGACAGCGCCGCCGCGACCGCGACCTGATCCGGGCCGTGCAGCACGACGACCTCGGCGACCATCGCCCGCACCAGTGCGGCCACCGCATCGGGATCGCCGTCGACACCGATCTGCGGCGCCGATAGCAGATTGATCGCCACCGGCATACCCCCGACAGTCGAATACGCCTTCGCGAATCGGGTCACCTCGACCACGCCGACCGGATCCAGATCGGAGGTGGGCGCGGCCTCGGGCACGATGACCCGCACCTGGTTGGCGATCCGGCCCCGCCCGACCCGCACCCGCAGGAACTGTGGGCTCGCGACCTGGACCTCCCACATGCGCTTACCGCCGATCAACGCGGCGATTTCGGCCGGACCGGGATGGGTGTAGCGCAGGTAGCTATGTAGTTCGGTCTCCGCGGCATGCACGGTCTTGCGGTTATCGGTAATGCTGCGCAGATAGTCCTTGCGTTCCTCGTTCAGACCCGCCGCACCGCCGGCACCGCTGCCGGAGAACGCACCGCCCATCATCCCGCCCATGGAAACCAGCATCATGACCGGAAACATCAGCATCATCGGCGACATCTGCCCCCCGCCGCCGCGGAACATCATCACCATCATCCCGGCCATGGCCGACACCATGACCACCGGCATGATCATCTTCAGCCGCGATGGCGGCACCGGCTTGGGCAGTTCGGTCGGCGGCTGCAGCCGCAATTCGGTCACCGCGGGGGCTTTGGGTCCACGCACCATCCGAGCCGGCCGCACGAATCGGCGGGTAGCAGTCACGAGGTACCACCCGGGAGACCGATGACGGCCTTATTCGTCGGGATGCCGTCATGCTGGATCCGGGCATCCTTCGCCGACAAGGTGGGGCCGACCGCGAACAGCGACACGATGGACCAGGGTGCGGGCACCGGGGTCCGCAGTCCGAGCGAGGTGAATGTGGAATCCGGATTGGAGTTGTTCTCCACCACGGCATTGATGCCATAGCGGACGCCGCTGTCGGAGATCCAGAACAGCGACTCCCGCCGCGGCGATCCCGGATCCGCGCCGGTCACCTGGACAAAGCGTCCGGTGGTGCGCGGCATATACGCGGCATCCGCGGTGGTACCGCGTGAACCGGTGGCCGTCACCAGGCCGACGGTTCGGGTCTGTTCATCCACCTGCAACGGCAGTTGCCGTCCCACGAGCAACTCGGTCGAGGCATTTTGATCGGTGCCCGCACGCCACCAGTGATAGCAGGTCACCCCCAAGCGCATCGGATCGACGACATGTACCGGCCGAATCGGATAGGCGGCCGTCCCCGGCCACGCACCCGGGCGCAGATTCGCCGCGATGACATCCGGCCCGACCGTCCTCGTCGATATCGAACCGTGCGAATCGGCGTTGCGCACGATCGACGCGAGCACCGAATTGATTTGCACCACACCGGATTCCGATACCAGATAATAGAATGCGCCGCGATCCGGCGTGGATACCGTGAGCACCGAACCAACCGGCACGCTCAGACCCGAGGACAATGTCACGGTATTCCCCGCACCGGGCACATCGGGCACGCGCAGCGGCGGCACCTCGGGGATGGCGGAGATGAAACCCTTGGAGACTGCGACCACAGTCGAGGTCGGGTCGATGCCCAGGGCCAGGATCACCGCCGAATTACTCAGATCTATCGACGCGCGAACAATGCCCTGCTGTGGATCGGAATACACCAGCCAGGTGGTGGTGTCATCGCGCAGCAGCCGCGCCTCGTCGGCAGCCAGCCCGCGGATCGCATCGCCGTTGACGGTCAGCGGACCGCCGATCGCGGTCGTCAGCACCGGCGACAAAGCGACGGTCGGCAATCCGGTCTGCGGATTGACCGGTGCCGCCGCACCGACCTTCGCGGTATCACATACCGTCCACGACGAGTTCCGGTCGCCATTGTCCGCGATCACGCCGGGTGCGCCCGGAATACCGACCCACGGCCCGCGCGGGTACTTCGCCAACTCGTCACGCGTGACCGGTACCGGATTGTCCGGCGAACCCGCGATCAGCCGCGCCGAGGTCAAATTCAGCGCCGGATGCAGCCGACCACCGACGCGAACGTACAGCGCACCGGTGTCCTTCTCCGCGATGATGTTCGAGTCCCCCACTTTCTTGGCGGGCTTGAAGAATGCCAGCAGCGCCGCACCGGCGATCACCACGCAGGCCAGTGCGATTCCGATCGACAGCGCGGTGGAGCGACCGCGCTGCGGATCATCGATCATGGAGGCATCCCGACGGACCAGCGCATGCTCGATCCGTCGCAGCAGAAACCGCCAGCCCGATATCTGGTGCTTGGTCACCACCCGGAAGCGCGCCATGCGGATCAGCCCGTCGCGGCCGGCGCCAAGCCCGCGAGCGCGGCGGTGATGTCCGAGGAGTCGATGGTCATCAACTCCTCATTGGTCATCGAAAGCACATCCGCGTTGTCCCTGGTGAAGCGGTAGTCCCGCTCGGCCTCGGCGGCCTCGACCACATTGCGGACGAAACGTCCGTTGCCCGCCAGATCGATCAGCCGCCGACCGTTCTTCGTCTGTCCCGACAGCTGCTCGCACCGCACCCGCAGCACGTCTTTGGCCGCACTGGACAGGATCGAATCCTTCTTGTGCGCAATATGATCGGCGATCCGCACCAGTTCGTCGGCCTCATAGCTGGAGAAGCGGATGCGCTTGGTGAAGCGCGAGGCGAGACCGTCGTTGGAGGCCAGGAACCGATCGATCTGGTCCTCGTAACCCGCGATGATCACGACCAATTTGTCACGGTCGTTCTCCATGCGGGCCAGCAGGGTGTCGACGGCCTCCTTGCCGAATGCGTCACCGCCGGACAGCCCCTCCTGGATCAGGGTGTACGCCTCATCGATGAACAGCACGCCACCGAGCGCGGAATCGATCAGCGCATTCGTCTTCGGCGCGGTGTGGCCGAGGTGGGTGCCGACCATATCGTTGCGCGACACCTCGATGACTTCGGAGTTTTCGACTACGCCGAGCCCGGCGAAGATTTTAGCGATAACGCGGGCGATGGTCGTCTTACCGGTACCGGGCGGACCCGAGAAGATCAGATGCTGCGATCGGGAATCCACGGCCAAGCCGCGTTTGGCCCGTACCTGATCCATCAGCACACCCGACTTGAGCCGGTCGACCTGCTCCTTGACCGAGTCCATACCGATCTGCGCCCGCAACAACTCGGAGGCCTCCTCCAGCTGCGACTCACGTGCGAGCCGCGCGGCGGATGCGGCGACCTCGGTCGGGTCGTCACCGGACTTCGGATCCCACTGATTGGTGCGCGAGGCGATGACCTCGGCGGTGGTGATCTCGAGCCGATAGGACTTGTCCCGCACCGCCCGCTGCCATTCGGGGCGGTCCGGCCACAGTGCGGAACCCTGCAGGCCCTTGAGGATCTTGTCGGCGGCATCGTGCTCGCCGTCGTGGCGCAACAGCATGCCGAGCAGGAAGTGCGCGTCCGCCCAGATGTAGGACAGATTGCCGGATTGACTGTCCTCGACGATGCGCTGCGCGCGCGGCAGAGCCTCGCCCAGTCGGCCCAGATGCGCCAGCGCCTGTGCCGTCATCAGCTCGGCCGCGATATCCAGCAGCCCATCCTCGAGCGCGGGTTTGGCATTGCGAGCGGTGAGCACATCGAGCCACTGTTTGGTGCGGAAGAACAGCGACATCCGTACGAAGTCCGCGACATCGTCGCGCGGCACTTCAGCGAGAATCGCTGAGGCCTCCTGCCATTCGCCGCCATCGGCATAAGAGCAGGCCTGGGCGATGGCGATCTGATCTCGATCCGCCATGGCCACACGCAAGCCGAAAACGCCGATCTCGACCTGACACCACAGCGCACGATCGACCAGACCGGCGCGTTGCTGATCCCGGTACAGGTTGTGCACCGATCGGTACGCACCGTAGATCACCTCGGAGGTGACCTCACCGGCCATGGCGCGGCCCAACCAGGCATCGCACATATCCGGATCCAGGTCGGTGGCGGCGCGGAAGGCGGCCGCTGCCTGATGTTCATTTCGTACGCCCCCGGCGACGAGCGCCAGACTTTGCACACCTGTGTAGAACGCGTCCTCGGCCGCAGACAACTCGGACTTCCCTTCCGACGATCCTCGTGGACCGAAGATAGCCATTTCGGCCCCGGTCGCGACCGTCGAACTATTCCCAATATTGGGAAGGCGACATCGTTACCTGGCAACCTGATCTATGTACACAGTTTTTATCGGCTCGATGTTGAATGTGCCGTTGTTTAGCGGTATGTTGGAGGTGGGTCGACGGTTCCTCATCCCGAAGACCCAGCCCCTCCAGTGGTGGTCGGTGGCCGTGATCCGGCAGCTGACCATCGGCTGGCTTGCGGCGGATCGTCACCCCAGAACCCCGGCGATCTGTCCACGCGGCGGCCGACGGTGTCCCCACACATCGTCGGCCGCCGCGCTCCGTTCGGCGGCCCGTTCACCGACCGCCGTCTTCGCGGCGCCGGACCGTAGGTACGGTCGCGGCCCCGGCCAATTCGCTCGATGGTGTCTCCGATGTCCGAGCGAGCTTCGACCACGGTGTTTCCCGGGGCTTGCGCGCCGTCGTCGCGCGCCGGTCCAAGGACTGGAAGGCCTTGGCGGGCATTGTTTTCGAGAAGGCCGCGCGCTGTGCCGATGCCCGGACCGCATGCGCCCATGGTGTCACGAAACCACGCGAACGGCTCGGACCGAGCGGCGGTTGCATGCGGGGGCCGATTCGACCGCCTTGGACAACACCGGAGGCGGTCGGCGCGTCATCGTCGAGGGCCGCGCCCGACAGCCGCGGTTCAGCGGGGGGCGCGCCGGACGCCTGCGGCTCAACAGGAACCACGCCAGGCGACTTCGGCTCAACAGGAACTACACCAGGCAACTTCGGCTCAACAGGGACCGCACCGGGCTGCCGCGGCTCAACAGGAACCACGTCGGACAACTTCGGCTCAACAGGAGCCGCATCGGACTGCTGCGGTTGAGCAGGGTGTGCGTCGAGCATGCGCAGTCCAGCGAGGGGCGCCGAGGGAATTTGCGGTTCGTCAACCCCTACGGCGGGCGATGTCCTGACGGACGGCGCGCCGGTGAACAATTTGTCGACGTCGCGTCCGAGCGGTTCGACGGCCCTGCCGATCACCTCGACGACGAGGTAGCCGATCAGCGCCCGTTCCATCTGCGTGCACAGACGCCGCGCCGCGGCGACGACGAGCGGTCCAGCGATCCGGGCCGTGGGCGTGGCCGTCATGGCCGCGTAAGTCGTTGCCAGCGCGGCCAGTTCGGTCAAGACCACCGCCTTTGTCACGGTCATGACATAGGCCACCGCATCCAGCGCCTTCGCGATGATGGCACATACCCGATCGAGTTCGGCCTGATGGTCCCCATCGGATCCGACCCATGTCGCGGCCAGGCGCTCGTACTCGGCGAGCGCATCCCCGCTGTCATCGACACCGGGCCCGCGAGTATTCGCGGCGAATGTGCGCACTTTGACCGCGAGCCCGCGCACATCGCCCTCGTCGATATCCGGGTATCGAACCCCGCAGCAGTCGAGGAATTCCGCGACGTCCGGCGGAATCTCCACCGCCACTACAGCACCCGCACCACGACGGCGTCACTGGACATGCGCGACCACTTCACGGTCGAACCGGAATACGGCGCCTCGATGACCATGCCGTTGCCCGCGGCCAATTGGACGTGCTCCGGCCCTCGCGCGCTGAACGAGCTCGCGGGGAATACCAGATCACCGGGCCGCACATCCGCCGCGGAGACCCGCACTCCGCTGTAGATCTGCTCGTAGGTCGTCCGCGGCAGCACCACATGGCCGTCGGAGGCCTGCGCGATTGCGTACTGGGTGAGACCGGAGCAGTCGAAGCCACCGCCGCTCGGTCCACCGGCGCCACCGCCGCCCCAGATGTACGGTGTACCGAGCCATTCGCTGGCCGCGCCGACGGCCTTGCTGCCCGCGGTTCCATCCGAGGGCACCCGAGGTCGGCCGCGCCGGCCGTTCGACAACACCGCGGACCGCGAACGAGCACGCCGACGACGACGTGGTGCCGAACTACCGGCCTTTCGCCGGGACAGCTCGGGCATGCCGGGCGGAATGATCTGCGCTGCCCGCTGACGCGCCGCCGCGACATCGGTGTCGACCTGTTTGGCCGCTTTGGCGATGGTCGTATGCGCCGCTTCGAGCAGGGCGGGCCCGCTGAACCGGGTGTCTCCGACCGATGCGATCGCCTGAATTCGCGATTGCAGGTCGGCGATCTGATTGGTCAAGCGATTGCGCCCGACGACCGTACCGTCCCCGGCCTCGCCCACGGTCTTGTGCACAACACCATCTTTGCCCGCATGTGATTCCGCGATCGTCGATTGGATACCGCGCGCATCGGCGTAGCGGGTGACGACGGATCCACCGTGCGCACTCAGGTCATTGGTCGCCGATTGGACGATGCTCGCCGTGGCGGCCGGATCGGGTTGCCCGTTGCCGTACAGCCCGAGCAGGGCGCGCAGAACCTCCTGGAGGTCACCCGTCAATGCCGGCGACATTCGACCGACTCGCTCTCGCTCATCACCGACCGCCTCTCCGGAACTGCTCGCCAAGTGTTTTGCCGGTTGGCACCGGTCGCCCCGAATCTCGGGGGTGACAACGACTATGAGGCAATCGCGCGAATGATTCATCTTCCCAGCGGCGGGAAGACACGACAATGGGAACAACTTCTGGGAGGCGGTGGCGACGATATGGCGGCAGAACTGGCGGGTACCGCGGCCGAAACCTGGCAAACACTCTTCGGCTCCCCCACCGATAGCAGTTCCGCAGAGCCTGGTGCTCCTCTCGGTTCGTCGCCTGCTGCTCCGTCCGGCCCACTCCCCGGCCCTCCATCCGGCCCACCGCCTGGCGCCCCAGGGAGCCAACCAGCCGCGGACGGGTCTACCCTGCCGCCCGGTGATCCGTCCGGCCAGTTTCCCGGGGCCGGGCCGGGCCACCCCCCGGGCGCCCCCGGTTCCGTCCCGGCCGCCACACCGTCCTACGCTCCGCCCGGCCCGACCGATACCACCACGACCCCCGCGGCCAGCAAGCCCAGCAAGGCCAAAACCGGTCACTACTGGACGGTGGAGCTGACACCGCCGCCGGGTGCGTCGGCGGGTTTGAAGGCATTCATCGCCATGGCCGAAGAGGCCATTCAAACTGCCGTCGACCTGCTGGGCCGAGGTACCCCCGAGCTGCCGCCCAAGGTCGACGACCTGCTGCGACCGATGATCTACGAGAGCATCGGCGATAGCCTGATGAAGAAGCAGTACGAGGAAGCTCTGGCGAAAGTCCAGTCCCGGCAGACCGCACTGCTGACCTACGACACCAAGGTCATGAAGACCTCGATCGTGGTCGCCGCGGGCAGTGATGAGACGCTGCGCGCGATCAAAGAGATCGTCGCCGAACTCCAAACGAAGATGAAGGCCCTCGGCAGCGGGAAGCTCAAGCCCGCTCGAGAGGTGGCTCTGATGAAACTGGTCGCCGAGGCGATAGACCTCGTGTACGAGAAGGTCGAGGCGGTCTACCAGCTCAACAACGATATGGCCGGAGACGGTAACAACGACTCCGGCAGCAGCGGGTCCGGCAGCAGCGGCAAGTCCGGATCCGGCAGTTCCGGCGGTGGTTCCGGCGACGGCGGGCTCGGGCAATTGGTGTCGATGCTCGGCATGCTGCCCATGATGGCAATGCCACTGGTGGCGCAGTTGCCGCAATTGCTGAAGCAGCACGACAAGAACAAAGACGACAAGGACAAAGACGCAGGCGAGGGCGCCGCGCAGACGGGCCAGGGCCAGCCGCAGGCAGCGGCACCCGGCGCAGCACCTGGCAGTCCCGCCCCGGCACCGGCAGCATCTGGCACCGGTCAGCCCGCAGCACCGGCAGCGACCGCGGGTACGGGTGCACCCGCAGCGGCCACGCCGGTGGCGAATATGTCCCCGGTGTCGACTCGCACCAGTGTCCGACGTGCGGTGAAACGGACCGCAACGACTCCGGCCGATAGCGAGACCGACGAAACGCACGAGAGCGATTCCGACGCCGAGGACACCGTGGATTCGCCTGTGGTGCAGGCATAGTCGCTGGTTCCTTCGTCCCACACCGGCAGGCGATATCGTATGCCGGGTAGTCACCATGGCCGAATCGGCCTGTCACCACCTCGGCCGAATTGTTCTGCTGCGAACTGAATTCCACTTGCGGGCTAGCGCATCGGCAAGCATGGTGCCGCTGCGGTGATCAGAGCACGGCACCGGTCGACTTGTTCCACTGCGGTCCCCATCGAGTTTCAGGGGACCGCAGTGTCATGTCAGATCGTCGTCGGCGCGGGAACCGGCGCCGGGGCTGTCGGCGCCGGCGGCGCCGCGGTGACCCCTGGCGCGCTCGGCGCCGCTGGCTGTTGCTGCTGCTGCGCGGAGTTGTCCAGATCGGCACCGCTCGGATGGAAGAATCCCTGGAACTCGCCGTAACCGCCGGTGCCGCCGTCTGGCGGGTTGTTCGGGTCCAGCGGCACGAGCTGGCCGTTGATGATGACCTCCAGTCCCGAGGGTTCCACCACGACAATCGCACTCCGATTCGCCCACTGCACCACGTCACCGGTATGCAGGTGCGCGCTGTCGACCGAAACCCACGGACTGCCCGCCGAGGGCTGTCCGGTCGTGCCCGCGTACGCCGACCTGGCATCGCTGCCGTTCGGATTGTTGAGCTCCTTGTTCACGGCCTGCGAGACCGCCGAGGACACCTTCTGCGTCGTGCCGTCCGGCAGCTTCATATCGACCATGGACCGCCCACCGGCGCCCGCCGGCGGCGGTGTCGCGCTGGCGTCCGCCTGGACCACATTGGTCGGCGTGTTCGAGGCAACGGCCGGCTGGGCCTGAGCCTGAGCCTGAGCCTGCTGCTCTTGCTCCCTGCGCCGCCGACGCCGCTCTTCGCGATCCTCTTCCTCGCGCTGCCTATGCTCGTCCTGGCCGTTGTTCCCCATCATCTGCGACATCATCTGCGACATCATCATCGGCAGCATCATCGAGCTCATGTCCATGCCGCCGGAACCCGAGGAAGCGCCGCCCGTGTTGTACCCGGCCTGCGTGGCCTGCCCGGCCTGCGTCGCGTTGGTTCCCGACTTGCTGTTCTCGAGCGCACTGATCGCCGAATTGATCGCGGACATGACGTCGCTGTTCGAGCCGCTGGTATCGGGCTTGCCGTCGGTCGTAGTCGAACCGTCGAGGAGATCCTTGAAGGTGTCGCCGTAGTTGTTGTCGTCGGGAGACGGCGTCGGGGTGGGGGTTGGAGTGGGAGTCGGAGTCGGGGTCGGAGTGGGAGTCGGGGTCGGAGTTGGTGTCGGATCGGGCTTGGGATCAGGCTTGGGATCGGGCTTGGGATCGGGCTTGGGATCGGGCTTGGGAAACCCAGGGAAATCCCCGAAATTGTTCGCACGTTCCTCGGCTCGGTCTGCGTAGTCGGAGACCTGTTTTCTGCAGTACTCGATCGCCTGGTTGACGAGACCGTAAATGGGCTTTTCTTCGACTCTGTTCTGTATACCAGGTGCTGTGAAGTTATTTTCGCTGAACGTACTCCCGCCATAGTATCCGGCATGAGGTTTTTGGAGTACCGCCCAGATATCGTCATGGGTCTGCTGAATCTTATCGTACATCCGCTGATATGTACGATAATTATCGTAAGTGAGTTCCTTGTGCTCCAGATCCCATTTATCTTCCATACGGTTCCACGCACCGGTCAGTTCATGGAGAGAATCCGAGGTCGATCGATATCCGTCTTGGATAGCGCCCGACGCCCCCCCTGCTTCAACTTCCGCGCCGTTTCCAATTTTTTCATAGAAGTCGCCACTCAGGTCGTCATCGAAGTGGTTAGTGTCCTTGCCATTCTTGGGAGAATCGAAGGCTATCGGCTTCTTGCCGTTACCCATTTGGAACATCAAATAGACGAGCCGAAAGTTCGCCAAATCGATGAATGTCTTCAGGTCGTCCGAAGCACTACCTGGGGGAACTCGGATCTTCAGCGGGGATTCACTGATAGCGTCGCCCGATTTGAAGTCCTTGTGGGTCCCTAAGAAATCATCCTTTTCCTGTTTATTTTTCTTTTCCGCTTCCAGTTCGGCTTTACTTTTAGTTGGTTTTAGGTCATTTTTCTCTTGCCGATCGTGGGGGTTGATAGCCCATATGTTCTTCTTGGAGTCCTCTTTCGCCCCATATGCATGCCCATCCGGGGTAACGAGGAAATCGGGTTTGTCATTGGGCCATTCACGTATTTTTTTCGGATCCCCTCCATCAGGGTCCACCTCATACAGGGTGACCGGGCCACCGGGCTTTTCCTGCGTGGTGTAGAAACCCGATGAGGGAGGTTTGTCCGACTTTGTTTCGTTACCGTCGCTGGTGTCCACGAAGTAATCGGTCATGCCTCACCCTCGACAGAAAACATTGCCGCAGCGATTGTCGCAAGCCTTATACCGGCGGCGCCATTGGTTTGATCGCCCGACGAGACGATAGTTCCGGAATCTACGCGCTCAGTGACCATTCGGCGGCCGTCCCGGACACCCCACCTGTAATTGCCATTCGGTGAGTACAGCCAGTCCCCCACAGTGAGGGTGTCCCCTGGATTGATAAAACTGGAACGATTTTCATCGCCCATCAGCACAACCCTCGATCACATGCGGCCAGCGAGCCGGTAACAGCCATACCGAATCCTCCCATCCGAACACCCGTCGGACCACTAGGGCTTCACACCTCCGGCGCCGACCGGCGGACGGTCGCACCACCCTCGTCATCGGCGCCCTCGAGTGCACTTGCGGCCGAATGCGCGGTATCGTCCACTTGTTGATGGCCATCCGCCACCGCGGTCCAACCGGCGCTACGAGCCTCGAGGAATGGTCGGCCCAGCTTCACCAGAAACGCGTCGGCCGCGTAACCGAGATTCGAATGAAAGTTGGCCTCATAATCAGGATCGTTTTTCGCCCGCTCGAGAAAGGAGCCGACAACGCCGCCGTGGGCCCTGCCCCGGCTGCGCAGATTTTGCGGATCTTGACTGAAATTGTCCATATAGACGAACTCTTTCCACTCCGAGCGATATCGCCATTCTCGCACATCCCCACCCCTGGGGAGAGTGGAGAGACAGCCGGAGGAGTTCGGACGAGCTGCTCAGGCCCTTGTCGGTCCCGCGCGGCCGGAATCAGAAACCGTCACCGAACTCGGCCTTCTCGATAATGTTGTACTCGGCTTCGGTGGGGAGCCCCAATGAGTCGGCTAGACGCGGTAACCCACCGTTGTACAGCAGCTCCGCACGGCGACCGACCCGGGACTTCAGGTAGGCCAGGCGAGCGACTCGCAAAATCTCACTGGCTAGCCAGTCGTCCGCGTGCTCCCCCACCTCATCGCCGAGATGTAGACCAACGATCGTGCCGCTGCGGTTGCAGGCCACGCCAACCGAATAGCCGGGGTTGAACGCTTCGTATACGAGGTTGTGCCAATCGGGCGGGGATTCGGACCTGACGCCGTCCGAGATATCCTGATCCGTCACCGCATCGCTCCTGGGCATCGTCGATCGCACCGGCAAGTCACGGCTGCGGCCGCAGCGTCTCGGGCCAGGTCGTCTCCTTCACGGCAATTTCGTGCTGCCGCGCGGCGTCGGTAGTGCTGTCCCGAATCGCTGCCATGATGTCGGCCACCAACTCCTGCATGCTCGGGGCGTGCGCGATCGTTCCGGGGGCGATGTACAGATCGGTGAGTTTGCCCATCGCGTCCAGTTCCGGAATGACCCGACCAGTGGGCGACGGGCGTCGGGCGCGAATCCGGTCGATCCGCTCGAGCATGTCATCGGCGGCATGCACCAGCGCCTGACTGGATTCCAGCGCCGACACTGTAAACGGATGCATCATGCGGGCCCACCTTTGCGCCACGACCGCGGCGCCCCCGGCGAACGACGAACCATCCCCTGGGGGACAGGGCATGGACCTGGCACCGCCCGAACGCGCATACCGGACCGTGCGGTCATCGGACGCACGGCGAGGTTGACGCCCAGCTCTTCTCGCATGCCACCTCCTCCTGTGGATGATAGGTTCCCATTCTTCATGCTTCCTGCCGCCTTCCCAATTCTGAGAAGAGGATGGAGGCCCGTCCGGCGTCCATCGAGACGCGAGTTGATGCGCTCATCGGGGGTGGTGGATCTTCATTGCACGCGCGACACGCCCTGCACGCGGACCGAACCTCGGCAGGCTTATCGGTGCCGAGCAGTTGGGCTGGGATTCTCCCCCGAGCACGGCATCGGCAAACTCAACGTCTACGGCACTCCCACCTGGACTGTCGCCTAGTTTGCGAGCGTCGGTCGGCCAGGACGAGACTGCTGCCATCGAACATCAGCGTGCAGTCGTCGTCCTACGACCTCACTGCCGATCCGGCGCCACAACAGGCGGCGGCGAGGTCGGGGCGACCACGGCACCGGTCGGCGGCCCCGCCGTAATCGGAGCGCTGACCGCGGGAGCACTGACCGCAGCGCCCGCTGGACGGGAGACCCGCTCGCCCTCGGCGACCGAGACCGCGGCCGGAACCTCCACGAATTGCGGATGTTCCACGATTTGCTCATGTGCGTAGATCGCGTCGCGCAGGTTCTGCCGCTCCGGCTCTTCGGCTAGTAACAACACCAATTCGTTGCATCTGCGCTCGAAGATCATGTCGCGCAAACCGGAAGATTCGGTGTCGACCCTCAGGTCGCCGAGTCCGACTCGGCCCACATCGACCCGGCGCGACAGCATCGACGCGGCCAACAGATCGTCGGCATCGCGCAGTTCGTCCCACATCTGCCGAGATACGGTCTGCCCTGTCGCCAAGCGCGCGAGGATTTGCTCGCGCAGTTGTCGCGCCCCGGCGGCATCCGCGCTGGCGGCCACCGACCGGCCGACTCGGGTGTGCGCATCCGTCGCCAATTGCACACAGCGCTCGCGCACCTGCTGATCCGACACGGTCGCAACGGATTGCAGCGCGGTCGGGGAACCGACCAGACCGAGCCGGTCCGCCGTATCCGGGGTGAACTCGCGCAAATCGACGTCATAGGTCGGACCGACAAGTCCTTCCATGGCCACGTCGCTCAGCTGCGTCCGCAGACCGGGATCGATCGGGCCGGAAGATACCAGCGCCGTCAGGCCCGCGTTCGCCTTCGGCCCCCAGGCCCGGCCGAATTCGACCAGTACCCGGGCTGGATCCGACACACTTTCCCAGGATGAGGTGTCCACATCGGGGCCGAGCAGTTCATCCCACAACCACGGCGTCGAGACTTCGCGTGGCAGGTAGAGCCTGGCGGGCAACCAGCCGCGACCCTCGTTCGAGGTGATGAACACGCCAGCACCGGCCGGACCGCGCAGCACCGCGACCGCCCAGGCCATGCCCACCGGCGAGTCCACGGCGGCGAGCACACTGCTGAGCAGGGTTTTGGCCAGTACCAGATCGTCGTTGACCGCATTGCCCACCACGTAGGCCGGTTCGGCCTCCTTATCCTTCGCGGCGGCGACGGCGGACGCGAACGGCGTGCCCACCGGCACCGGCATCGGGGCGGCATCCCCAGCCGCAGTGGCCCCGGTCGGCGGCTGACCCGAACCGCGATCGTCCATCGAACCGGTGGACACCGGTCCCACGCCCGGTCCGGAGCCGAGCGGCCCGGCCGACACCGACGGTGGTGCGGTTCCGGCTGTCACGCCGGGTGTCCCGGTCATCTGGTCCGGATGCGAAATCGCCCCCGGCATACCGAAAGTGCCGCCGGGCCCGGCCGATGGGCCGCTCGGCGGTGTCGAACCATTCGATGCTGCGGGTGCCATCGAGTTATCGGTCGATGTAGGTCCACCGCCTGGTCCGCCGCCCGGTCCGCCACCTGGTCCGCCGCCCGGTCCGCCACCCGGTCCACCGCCCGGTCCGCCACCGGGGCCGCCGGGCGGCGGGGTGTGCTGGGTACTCGGGTCCACACCGTTGGGCGTCGGCCCACTGTGCTGGCCCCCATCCAGTCCAGCGTTTCGAAGGTGCGATGCCATGTCGTGGTCTGCGCGCTCATAGGAATTCGCGGACTCCCGCAGCGACGTCGCGGTTTTGAAATGCTCCTCCGCGAGCGCTTTGCCAGCGCGCTCACGGGCGCCGTAGTACTTCACCAGCGCCTGGCGGACAGGATCGGCAATGGTGCCGTAGGTGGACTCGAAAGTGCCCAGCCACGCGTGCGGCGGTTCGGCCCACGCAAGAGTATCGCGCCCGACTTGCTCATGCTGCTGCGCCAGCTGGCGCAGCACCGCGGGGTCGATATTCATGCTGGTATCCGGCATTGTTCGATCACACCCTTTCCCACAACCGACTTCAACATTGTCGATCCTTCCCAGCGATGGGGAGCTCGGAAGCAACTCCCACCTGCGGGAAGTCGGATACGGCCGATCCATAATCGGCGGACGATGGCGCTGACGGATCCCGCCGAACGGGTGCCGGACAACGCCGACGACAGCGACGAACAGGGTGGGAGCCGGCAATGGATCAGTGGGAGCTCGAAAGCCTGCGGTCGGCGAACAACGGCATGCGGAACCAGATCGACTACGTCATGGACGTCTATGAGAAACAGCAGGCCCAGCTCGCCGAGATCCAGCAGCATCTGGACGCATTGCGGGTACGGGCCAGTTCATCCGATCAGCTGGTCGAGGTGACCGTGGATGGCGCCGGGGTGGTGACCGACGTTCGACTGACCGCGCAGGCGATGCGCGCGAAACCCGAAAACGTCGGGCGCGCGATTGTCGAGGCCGCCCAGGCCGCGGCACGGTCGGCGCGCTCGCAACATGACGCACTGATCGCACCGATCGTCGATACCGCCGAGCTCATGCCCGATCTGCCCGATCTGGTGCCCGGGGCCCCGAGCTGGCGCGCTGCCCGCGATTCCGCCGAGAACGACGGTCCGCGCGCCGGTTGAGTACTCCCATTCCTGGGAAGACCGCGCGCAACACGTGAGAATTGACGGCAGCAGGCGTGAGGAGTCCGTTGTGGCGCAGTCGTTGGAAGTCGACGAGGAGCGACTTCGTGCACTGGTACCGGAATTCGAAGATATCGGCGCCGACGCGCAGCGCATACTCGATCAGTTGAAGGCCGCGCTCGAGCGCGAAGGCGAACCCTGGGGCAGGGACACTCCGGGCAAGGCATTCGCCGAGACCTATGTGCCGGACAGAGACAAAGGAATCGCTGCTCTGGCGAAGACGGTCGCGAGTCTGCGTGAAGAGGGCAAGATCGTCAGCGACCTGGTCGACAGCTTCGACCGCCAGGATCGCGAGTCCGCCAACTTGATCGGCGACACCGGAAAACAGACGCCGCCCAATGGCCAGAACGTCGCTCCGACCACACCGACCGATCAATACGGGCAAGGTTGGCAGACTCCATCAGCAACGCACACCACACCCGATGCCACGCGATCGCCGACCGAATCGCAACCCACAACCGGCAACCGGTCTACACCGACTTCCACCGCGACACCCGATACCGCCGCTGGCGCACGGCCGGTCCCCGCATCGACACCCCCCGGCGGACCAAACGGATACGGCATGCCCGGGATGAACAGTCCGTACGGTGACGGTGTCGGCTCACCCAATGCACCCGACACATCCGATTCCCAACCAGAATCGGTGGACACCACCGGTGATTCAGCGCCACCCGCCGCTGTCCGACCAGCCGCCGACACTCCAGCCGCCGATCGCAAGCAGTCGGACACGCCGTGGTCCAGAAGTACGTCCGGTAGTGGTTCCACACCGGACACTCCCGCGCCGAAGGCGGCGGCCGCCGGACCCGCGCAGACATCGACACCGAGTAACGCCGCGCCGCGCGTATCGGCGCCGTCGAGTGTGCCGCCGCGGATGTCGCCCCCAAACCTGCCCGAACAACATCAGCAGCACGCCCGTCCGGCGCCGAAGGCGCCGGGCAAAACCTTCGGCGCCGAGTCGAAATCCGGCGCGCGCCATCCGTGGGCGGCCGACGCCGCGGCCGCAGGTGAAAACGCATTGCTCGCAAGGAAATTGGCCGATCGACATGATCTCGAGCTGGTCGGCTTCGACGATCCGACCGTCGACGGATACACGATCCGAGAAGTCGCGGCGGCACTCGACGACGTGCTCACCCAGTACCCATATGTCGATCTGCGGCAGATTGCGATCGCCGAATCCGCCGAATCCGCCACCCGCCTGGAGTGGGATTGGGTCGCGGGAGCCACTGGACCCGAGCCGTTCACCCGTCGCATCGTGCTCGACACCGTGGTCGCCCGCAATCCCGCGGTGTTCGCCGAATACATCCGCAGCGCAACGCATTCCGGAAAACTCGCGCGCGGGTCGGACCGGCGGCCGGTGTATTCGACAATGGTCCGCGAACTCGGACACGCTCTCGATGTCGCCGGTAACTTCCACGCCAGACAGGCGGCTCAGGACGCGCTGATCGCCGAGTTCACGCGCACCCGGGGCACCGCACCGAGCGCGCACGCGGGCACCGGGTCGAACCCGGAGTACGAGCAGTGGCGCGCCCAGCTGAGCGGCTACGGATTCCACAAAGGCAGCTTCGACCCCGGGATGGCGGTTGCGGACGCGTTCACCGAGGTCCAGATCAACGGTGCCGAGGCGGCGGCACCCGCAAAGGTGTTGCACCGCTTACTGGTCGACACCGCACGGAAGTCGGCGGCGCCGTGAGCTTCGGCGGTGGACACACCGCCGAAGCGCGGCACAGTACCTTCGAGACCGAACTGTCCGCCGCGGTCGGCGGTCGGCCGATGCGGATGCACGTGGGGTTGGGACCGGACACCGACTCGGCGTTGATCACCATCGCCCTGGCTCATCCGGATATCACCGACGACATGATCGCGACGGCACGCCAGGCATTCGTCACCGAGTCGGGTGCCGCCGACGTCGCGACCGACGTTGCGGGACTGCCCGAGCAACCAGCCGACATACCGGATGTGGCGCAGTGACTCTGGCACTGCCGGCGGAATTTCCCAAGTGGCTGGTCGAGGCCGTGGCAGGGTACTGGCCCGAATGCGACGAGGACGCCGTGCGCCGCGAAGGCGACCACTGGAAGGCGGCCGGCGAAGGCTGCCGCCAGCTCGGCAAGCGGCACAATGTGGCGTCCACAACGGAAAAGGCCGCCCTCCACGGCTACAGCGCCGACACGAAGGCGACCAGGAATGTGCAGCTCGGCACCGACCTGCACAACCAGGGCGAGTACTGCGATTCCATGGCCGAGCAGTGCTACAAGAAGGCCAACGACTGCGAATTCACCAAGCTACAGGTGATCGGAACCGGAATCGCGCTGCTGACGCAGCTGGCGGTGGATGTCTGGCTGGCCGCACCAGGCGTCGCGAAGGCGGCCGAGGATCGGGCGGCGGCCGAGGCGTCCTGGACCGCGAGCGCACGCCGGTACCACGGCAAGATCAAAAAGGTCGGGCTGGAGTGTGCCACCAAACGCAAGGGTTTGCCGCTGGCCAAGGCCACCGCCATCGGGTTCGCACTCGGTGCCGTTACCGCTGGCGCGGTCAATGCCGGTGCCCAGTTGTGGCAGAAGGAGGTATTTCATCACCGCGACAAGATGGACTGGGGGATGGTCGAAGATTCCGCGATCATCGGTGGCGTCGGCGGCGGCATCGGAGCGCGATTCGCCTCGCGTTTCGCGCCCGGGATAAACAAGTTCCTCGGCAAGGTCGCCGGGAAATCGCAATCGAATATCGTCCGCTACGGCGCACACGTCACCAGCGGGCTACTGATCGGTGGGCTCGGCGGCGTCGCGGGAGCTGTCGGCGGTGCGGGCGCAGGGATAGTTGTGACCGGGCATATCCCGAACGCCGACGAATTGCGAACGAGCGTGATCCAAGGTTTCGTCGGCGGCTTCGTCGGTTCGGCCACCATCTTCGCCCGCCCCTTGCCACCCGGGATACGAGTCAATCCCAAGACGGGCACCTCGAATTCGAATACCTCCAACACATCATCGAGCACTCCACCCAACGGTAGTGGCCCACACTCGGGTACCACACCGCCAGGGGGCACCGGACCCGGCGGCACCGGACCACACACAGGCACCGGACCAGGCGGCACCGGACCACACACAGGCACCGGACCAGGCGGCACCGGACCACACACAGGCACCGGACCAGGCGGCACCGGACCACACACAGGCACCGGACCAGGCGGCACCGGACCACAC
>NZ_JBEXUI010000055.1:36119-48714 GCF_040614395.1 Nocardia sp. NPDC005998
TCACAGGCACCCCACGCGTCGTACTACCACCCCCAGGCGGCACCACACCACCAGGCGGCACCGGACCACACACAGGCAACCCACCGCTGCCTCGAGGCGCCGACGGGACCCCCCGCGCGCTACCACCAACCCCACCGCCGACCACCACCGCGCCACCGCCCGGCACCACCACCGGGCCGCACCCTGGCGGCACCGATCCCGGTTCCGCCCGTCCGACCAGCGGTAGACCCGCCATACCTGCCGCCGACGAGCCCGCAACTCCCACCCGCCCGCCCAGCCCCTACGAACCGTACATCCCGCGCCGCACCGACGACCCGTACCCGCCCAGCCCCTACGAACCGTACCCCCCGCGCCGCACCGACGACCCGTACCTCCCGCCGCTCCCACGTGGAGACGATGACCGGGGTCTGCCACCTCGACCGCCTCAGCTGCCGGAAGAAGGCACCCCGCCACACACCCCGCCACCATACGAACCGGTCAGCCCCCCGCACATCGAGCGTCTGAATGATGCTCTCGAGCACCAACGCCCCATCGATCTTCCAATGCCGGACGAGCTTCCCCCGCCACCGCGACCGGACGGTACCGAGCCGGATCCGGCCCTCACCTTGTACCAAAGACATGGGGGCCAAGACGATCCCGCGAACGTCCCCGACGTGGTCGAAGGTATGCATGCGGTGATAAAGGACTGGGCCAGCCCCGACCAGGCTGCATCCGCCGTGCATCTGGGCAGAGCTCTATTCGAAGCGCATGTCTACCTCGGGCCCGGCGGCGAGATAACGGCCACGAAGACCGGCGAAGTCGGCAACCGAGTCTTGCGAGTCGAGGTGTCGCCACCCGACACCCCGGCGACACCGAGCGGCCAAGCGAGAACCGAGATACCGCCACACGCACGAAGCCTCATCGAACAGAAGCTCCAGGCTTTCGCGCATCGGTACGGCATCGAGGACGGCCCCGACGGACAGAAAACCTACTGGTTCGAAATAGACGAGGCCGGTCCGGCCATCAATCCAAGGGCCCTCGTAGGAGGGTACGAAACGACACTCCCTCCGCATGCCGATGAGACCGCGCCCGCAGGTGACAATTATCAGAGCGGATCGCCGTTCGAGGGACATCCGGACGCGGAACTACTCGAGTATGCCGTGGAGAGATTTCCCGAAGTACTCGACCGCCCGCACACGCTGGAGGAACTGCAGCAGGCCATACCTGGCCCGACGACGTTCGAGGAATTACATCAAGCGTTGCGTCCCGATCTCTCGCTCGACGAATTCGAACGACTACTACCGGATGACATTACACTCGGCGAGGCCCATCAGGCTGTACGTCCCGACATGCCATTCGATGAGTTCTTCGAAGCGATGCAGCCGGGCTTGACATGGGAAGAGCTGGTGGCGGTTCGCAACTTCTCGTATGAGCGGCACGGACTCGAACCGCCCCCGCGCGCTTTAGACTATTACGACCCGAACGACTGACGTGGTGGTCCCCTGCTGATCGTCGGTCGCCAGGCGGCCGTGGTTGAGGTGGCGGCGCGTGGTGCGTCCACGAACAACGGGTGATCGACGATCTGTCCGTGTGCGTAGACCGCATCGCGCAACCGCTGTCGGTTCGGCTTGTCCGCATAGTCGGGGGTTGAACATCTCGTAGATCAAATTGTGCCAATCAGGCGCCGACTCCGCCTCGGCGTCGTCCGACATATCCAGATCGGTCAGGGTGTCACTTCTGGGCATCCCAATCGCCGACGAGTCAGGGTTACGGCCATGGCCTTTCGGCGGGGTCGTCTCCCCAACAGCGATCCTGTGCTGCCGAAGGGCATCGAAAGTACTGTCCCGAGTCGCCGCCATTATGTCGGATACCAGCTCCGCATCGCTCGCAGCGCCCGACGATCGTCCCGGGAGCGATGCAGCGATAGGTGAGTCTGACCATCCCGTCTACCTCCGTCATCATGCACGAACTTGGTGGGGGGCGGCGGGTGTGACCCGGTCGATCTTTTCAAGTCGGAAATGTTGTGACCGTATCAGCCGTCGGCATGGCATTGGCAGTTGGCGCAGCTGTCCTGTGCACTCCCCCAGCGGAAGTTGCCTCTCAGGCCGCAACTTTGTCTCGATGATGTTGGTCGAACCTACTTAAGTGTTTTGGCAGGAATGTACGGATGCGCTGTGCCGTTGCGAGCAGCACAATCCCACTGACACACGAGACGTCAGGTGGGCAAAGTGCGAGTGCGACATTATCGATGTAGATCAGATATAGGCGTGTCGACAAGTCGGCGACCTCTTATGAGGCCCGATCTCCGACCGATGAATTTCACTCCATCTGCACGAACCACGCTGTAGTCGACTGATCGAAGCGGAGCATATCCATGGTTGACCCCCAGCACCGGAATACGCCGAATAATGGCGAGACGCTTGAAAGGGGCCAGTCGCTCGTTTCCCAGAACGGCCTGTTCCGGTTGACGATGCAGCAAGACGGCAATGTGGTGCTATACGGCCCTACCGCCGATACGAGGAGAGGTCCGAATGGTACAGCGATGTGGAGTTCGGAAACGCACGGCAGCGACTCTCGGCGGCTCGAAATAGAATTCGGTCAGCTGAAGACAGAGTCTGATAAAAGCAACGATGCCGAACTCTACAAGAACAAGGATGGATGGAGCGCTCCCATACCCGGGATATCAACCGGAACCTTCGGCTTCGGCTCGAAGATAACGGAAATCTCGTGCTCTACAACGTGGTCGACAACCAGCCTGTCTGGAGCAGCAATACCCGTCGACTCCGCCACGAAAGTGCTCGGTGAAGATGTATTCGAGGCCACTGTGCAACAAGCGCAGCAACTGCGACCGGAGTTCGAAGAGCTCCAGCCGCTCATGCGCAATCTTGTCCAAGACCAGCTGCCTCGCACCGGCCCGACGGACTCCAGGTGGCAGGAACTCTCGCCCGCCGAACGAGAAGTCGCGCTCCTCGCCGCGGCGGGATGGACCAATAGCGCAATCGCGGCGCGGAGAGGCAACTCCACCCGCACCGTCGACGCCCAGATCACGACAGTTTTCCGGAAATTGCTGATTACGAACCGCTTCGACATCATCGGACACATTCCCGAAGAATTCCGGTACCGTATCGCGTCCGAATCGCAGCGACGTCCCGCTCGTTCTCGGCCTCGTCGGTAACGCTTCGGCTCGAGTATGCTGAACTCCCCACGGTGCGCCCTCTGCACCCAGTTCACTACGCAACCGCTCCACGGTCGCCGCCACATCACCGCCGATCCGATCGAACTCCGGCGCGCGGACGCGCATCCGATTCACGCCGACCGAAAACTGTTCGGTCACGACAGTCTCCCTACAGCTTGGGTGACCTTTTCAAGATTGTTCCGGTACTCGGGTTCCCCGGGTTCGGGGCCGGTTTTCTCGCCGCGGCGTTCAGTTCACACTGTGGTGGGCGGTGCTGCCGCCGCGGGCAATGGCCGCTCGCGATACGAACCGATATCGTTGTGACGATGCGCAGCAAGCGCTGAGGGCTAGGCGGTAGTCGAGGTAGACGGCAGCTGATGGAGCAGTGGCACTACGAACAGCAACGGGCACAGCTCGCGGATATTCGGGACGAGTTGTCCGCCCTGAGCGCCAAGGCCATTTCGCGTGACGGTTCGGTCGAGGTAACCGTCGATCAGTCCGGCATTGTCATTGATGTGCGATTGGAGCCGAGGGCCCTGCGTGGCCCGGCCGCGGATATCGGCCGGGCGGTCACGGAAGCAGCCAGGGAGGCCGCGCGGCTGGCGCATCAGCGGGTGAGCGAAACCATCGGCCCGATCGAAGATATCGTCGGCCGCATGCCCGATCCAGAGGATCTGCTGCCCGGCGCACCCAGCCTTCGGGAACCGGATGCGGACGTCCAGCAGGCCACCCCGGTTGGCTATGAGGACGACGAGGACGACGACTACTACGACTGACGTGGTGGTCCCGTGCTGATCGTCGGTCGCCGAGCGGCCGTGGTGCCGGTGGGGGCGCGTGGCGCATCCACGAACAACGGATGATCGACGATCTGTCCGTGGGCGTAGACCGCATCGCGCAAGCGCTGTCGATTCGGCTCCTCCGCGAGCAGCAAAACCAGTTCGTCACAGCGACGCTCGAATACCATCGCCCGCAGCAGCATCGCCTCGGATGCCGAACGCCCATCGGCGTCGGATCGCAACTCCCCCAACGCCACCCGTGATACATCGGCCCGGCGCGACAGCATCGACGCCGCGAGCAGATCGTCGGCATCGCGCAGTTCCTCCCACCAGTCGGCGGGCACCTCCCGGCGCTGCCGGATCGCCTCCAGGATCCGCTGGCGCAGGCGCGGCAGCCCCAGCGAGTCGGGCGCACCCGCCTGTGCGACGCGCCGATGGGCATCCCAGGCGAGGTCGATGCAGCGCGACCCGATCCCCTGCGCCGGCACCTGTCCGATCCGCTCCAGCAACTGCGGCGCGGACACCAGGCCCAGCCGATCCGCCAAACCCGCTGCTGCGGCACTCAAATCCATTGCCGACGAGGCGGATATCGGCCCCTCCATCGGTACCTCACGCAGTTGGGCGCGCATAGCCGAATCGATTGGCTGGGACGATACGATGGCCGTCACTTTGGCACCCGTCCGGCGTCCCCAGGCCGCGCCGAACTCGGCGAGCACCCGCGCCGGATCGGATACGCCTTCCCATGCGGGGTCCGCGACCTCCCACATCCACGGCGTCGAAATCTCGCGCGGAAGATGTAGGCCCGTAGGGAGCCAGCTGCGGCCCTCATTCGAGGTGACGAACGCGTTGATGCCGCCGGAATGCCGCATTATCGACACCGCCCACTCCAGCCCGAGCACCGACGAATCCACCGCGGCCAGCACACCGCCCAGCAGTGTCCGTGCCAAAACGAGATCGCCGTCGACCCGCTCGCCGAGCATGAAGGTCGGGGCCGCGGCGGCCACCATCGCACCGCCGACCACATCGCGGATCAGCTCGTCGCTGCCGCCGGTATCCGAACGCCCGTCCACGGTCTGCGGATCCCGTTGCGCCGAACTCGGTTTCGTGTTCGGGACGGCCGCACTCGGCCCGGCCACAACCGGACCTGCGGAAACCTTCGGAACCGAGGCCCCGGACCCACGTGAATCGACCTGCGGCGCTTTCGAATCCATCGCACCCGGTCGTGATTGCCCCTCCGGGGACTGACCACCCGGCGCAGCGGACTGTGCCGACACCGGCGGCACCGATGATACGGTCGGCGCGGAGATGCCGGTCGAACCGGCCGCGGGCGGCAGGATCGTCGGCAGCATCGGCGACATCGGCTCTGACAAGTTGGTCGATGCCGCTTCCCGAGTGCGCTCGAAGGGATCGGCGCCGTGACCGGAATCGCTTGCGGCCGTGCCAGTTTCCGCATGCTGCCCGGAATCGGTGGCCTCGCCCGCCGTCTTGCCGATGGCACCGGCATCGGGGCGATCCTGGTATTCGCCGGTTGTGGCAGACGTCGCACGCGACGGGACGCCGGTCGTGGAAGCACCTGGATCAGCGCCGTCCGGCTGCGCCGCCGGCGCGTAGCCCGTGGTGACGCCCGGAGTCGAGGTCGGGGCGGAGACCGCGGGCGGCATCCCTGGGGTGGCTGGCACACCCGTTGGCGTGCCATGTGACGGCGAATCCACGGGAAGATCTGTCGGCCCGCTTCCCCGCAAACCTTGGTCGGACGGATTCACCACCGGCATATCGAATTGCGGGCCGAAGCCCAGCGGACCCGGGAACTGGTGGTTCGGTCCGGCCCCCGGGTGCCCGATCTCGTGCTGGGGGCCGGGCATATGCGGATGCGCGGGCCGGTGTCCCGGCGGTCCGTCCGGCAGATGGTGACCGCCGGAGGTCGGTGGCCCCAACTGCCACAACTTATCGTAGAACGGCTTCAGCGTCGGCGAAGTCGCCGGGCGGCTCGACTTCAGCGCGTTCCGCGCCACATCGTCGACCTCGTCGCGGGCCTCGGCGATGATCTGTGCGACGCGGTCGCGCAGCGCTGCTGCCTTGGCCTCGCGTTCGGACTCGTCATCGGATTCATCGTTCTCGGCGGCCTGGTACGCCTTGCGAATCCTGGCAGTGGCGTCGTCGACGATGTCGAGTATCTGATTGCGGGTGCGATAGACCAGATCAGAGAAACCCCGGAAGATATCCGCCGCGGCGTCCAGCGCGTCCGCGAAGGCCTGCGGATTCCCGCGCTGCTGCCGCATATTCTGTTTGACGGGGTCGAGCCCCTCGCTGGCGCGGACCCGATTGTCGAAGTCGTTGCGGGCTTGCTCGGCGCCGAGGGTATCCAGCGCCGCGGCGCCGTCACGCGCCGTGTTTTCCAGTGCGCTCCAGTCACCGGGCGGGACTTCAGGCCAGTTGTCCTTGACTATCTGATCCCAGTACGGACTTTCGTGCTCCGGCGACATCCGGTGATCAGATCGAGTCGTACCGTCGGACGTACGCTCCACCCGCCACATCCGCATCGGTGAGGACATTCGTCGTGCTCACCGTGGCGGTATAGGTAATCCGCGCACCGTGGTCATTGGCAGCCACGGCGTGAAGCAAAGCGGTCACGGCCTCCTCCCGGTGCGTATCGAGCGCTCGGTCGAGCTCCGATTTCGGCCGATGGTGCAGGACCAGGTCCGCGACGGTCGCGGAAACCTGACCCGACACGGTTTCGATGGCTCCGGCGAATCTCGCCGCCGCAGCGTTGACTTCGTGCGGTTCGTCCATATCCACCATGTCGGCATCCCGTCTGAGAGAGGTTGTTTCGGTTCAGCTGGTGGCGCCGAATTCGGCGTTCACCATGGCACGGAAGGAAGCTTCGGTCGGCAGGTCGAACGAGTCGATCGTGTAGGACCGCGTGCCCTTGTACTCCATTTCGGCACGCAGCCCGACCCGGGACTTCATATGTGCCAGGCGCGCGAGCTTCAGAATCTCCGCGGCCAACCAGGCATCGCCGTTGTCACGCGCGTCGTCGGTGATGTGCATCCCGACGATCTCACCGTCACGATCGCAGGCGACGCCGCAGGTGTGGTCGGGATTGAACACTTCGTAGACCATGCGCCGCCAGTCGAGAGCCGGCGCCCCCTCGTCCATGTCGAACTCGTCCGGATGTGGCTCGGTCAACGGGATCCCTCCTAAAGTCGTTCGGCAGGTTGTCGATTCGAGGATGCACTGCGCACGGACGGATCCTCATCGGGTGCGTCCAGCCGCGCGATGAGCGCGCTCCACGCGGCGTCATCGATGCTCATGATCTGGCGCAGCTGCCAGAATCGAGCGCCTAGATACATCTCGGCGGTTCCGTCCGGGGCCACATCGAGATGGTCTGGCCCGTCATTCGTCGGGTTGAGCGTAACCGTGGTGATCGGCGGACGCGCGTCATCGATATTCATGATCGTCGCGCCGCCTCCGGGGATGAAACTCTGGCGGCAGCGCGGGCTGCTCGCGATCGCGATATCGGCGCTATTGGTGGTCACCGTGATCTCGGAGTTGAGCAGCAGTTGCACCGCCCAGGCCCGAGCCGCGAGCTCCGGTCGATCGGCATTGATGGCGATGGTCAACGTGGTCGCCAGGTCGATGACCAGTAATGCCTCGGCGGTGGTGACACCCACGATCGCCAACCGCTTGGCGGTGCCGACCGGATAGGGCAGATCGTCGGCGCCCAGGGTCACCACATCCGATCCGACGCCGACGCCGGTCGCGGGATGAGCGACGACGGTTCCCGTCGCGACGTCGATGGTGTACGCGGCCACCAGACTCGGCATCCGTTCCGCGACCCCGGCCAACCGGACCAGGCCCTCGTCGTGCAGCCACCGCACGGTATCGGCAACGGTGACCGCGCCGAGTTCGGGCCCACCCGTCTCCGGACCTCCACCCCCCATCGAATCGCTCCGCGATGCGGTCATGAGGGCACCGCACCCGCTGCCGCCGGGGGTGATCCGGACGGACCGGTCGGGCCAGGCGACGCGAACGGCTCGGGCGGCGGCACCGATTCCATCACGCTCTGGTACTGCCGTGCCGCATCGGCGGTGCTCTCATGAATGGCCGCCATGATTTCGGTGACCAGTTCCTGATTGGTGAGGCGGTCCGCGGTGCCCGGTGCCAGAAACAGATCCGTCAGCCGACCCATCGCATCCACCTCGGGGATGATCGCACCGCTGGGCGATGGCCGACGCGCTCGGATACCGTCGATCCGCTCACGCATGTCGGCGATTCGATGCCGCAACTCGCGGGCGGCGTCGAGGGCCGCCTGTACATCGGGGTGGATATCACTCACACGGAACCTCCGGTTTGGGTCGGGCCCTGGCCTGCCGACGGCGTCGGCGGTGTCACAGTCGGGGCGATCGTCGGCCGTTCCCCGATGACCTGTTCGGTATGGGGGGTGTCGTCGACGTACATCAACCGGTCGGGATGCCACGCGACCACCCGATTGCGTTCGTTGCCGCTGCCACCGGCACCACCCGCACCGGGGGCCATCGGCATGTACGGCATACCCGCACCGGCACCGGCACCGGCACCGCGCGCGGCCGCCGCGCCCGCCCCGGACGAGAATCCCTCGATGACCGGTGTTCGCGGCATTCCCACCGCGGTGCTCGATGCCGCACCCGAGGTCGCGACAATCGGCATCGCGCCGACCGAGACCGAGGTTGTCGCGCCGGAGATGTCCGGCACTCCGACCCCGGAGATCGGACTGCCCGCCGCCCCGGAGCCGAGCGACCCGAGGCTACTGGGGATGCCGAGGTCGTCGTATCCGTAGTCGCTGTACTCATCATCGCCGCCGAGGTCAGAGGTGCCCTGGTTCTGGGCCATTTCGGCAGCGGAGGACATGGCGCTCATCATCGCCGGCAGCATCTGGGACAGCATGCTGGAATCGCTGCCGCCAGTGCCACTGCCATTGCCGCTGCTCTTGCCGCTGCCACCGGTGTCGCTCGTACCGCCCTCGGTGGGAACCTTGGAGTTGACGGTTGCGGAATAACCGGTGATCGCCTCGACGGAACGGGCGTTCTGCTCCTGGAATTCGGCGAGCGCCTCTTGGAGCGCCAACTCGTTCTTCGACTTCATCGCGGCCAGCAACCGCTTGCGGGCCGCGATGATTTCCTCGGGTGTCGGATGTTTGGCCTTCGCGATGGTGAACGCGTTGCTGTAGGCGTCGACATTGTCGGCCAGCGCACCCAATCCGGCGCCGAGCTGCCCCAGCCAATTCCGATGCTCGGTGAGGTGTTCGGCCACCGTGGTGCCGACCGGTGTCCAGTTCTGCATCAGCGTAGCCGCACCGTCGACGCCTTCGGCGGCGGCGACGTGGAAGCCACCGGTGTACTTGCGAATATCGGCCGCGAAACTGGTCGCCGGGCCGGTGCCGGGGCCGGTGTGCAACTGCTTCGCGAAGGTGAGCGGGTCAACGGATCCGGTGGCCGCGGGCAGGGTGAAGTTCGGTGCCTGCCGGAGACCGAACTCCTGCACATCGCCCACCGGATTGTTGAGGATCTCCGCACCACTGCCGCTCACGATGCGGGCACCCTGATCATCGGTGGTGGTGTAATCGGTTGCCGCGCCACCGATGTGGTGTGCGTGGCGCTGGACCTCATTGAGCACGCCGAGCACACCATTGAACAATGATGCGGCCTGCGCGTTGAGCCGGGGCACATGGGCCCCGGAGATCGGGTCGGCACCCGCGGGCTGCACCCAGCCGTTCGGCAATCCGGCTCCGGTGTCACGCGCCAGCGCGGCCAGCTTCGAGGCCACATCGACGAGTTCCGCCGGGTCGACGTTCAGCGCCACTGCCTCCTCCTCTCACCATCCGGCTCACGATCACGCCGGAGCGGCCGCCGCGGTCATGGCGGCACCCCCCGACGGATCGCCGGTGACCGGAGTACCCGACATCTTGCCCTGATCGTGTTCCTCCGGCGCGGTCGCTTCGATGCCGTGCGGATGGCTGAATCCAACGAATTGGCCGAATTCCCCAGCGCTATCGGACATTTCCGCCGGAGCGAACTGCTTCAACTGGCCGTTGACCACGACCTCCAGGGTGCCGCCGTCGTCGGCTGGGAAGGCCACCACAATCGCGGTGCGAGCGTCCCAGATCGCGACATCGCCGGTCATCAGCTGGTACGGATCGACCGAGGTCCCGATCTGCTTCTTGTCCGACCACTTCGCCGGGGTCTTCGCGTATGCCGCCTGGGCGTCGGTGCCGCTGGCGTTGCCGAACGCGGCATCCAAAGCCTGTGCGACAGTGACCGATACCTTCTGAGTCCGGCCGTCCGGGAACGTGTACACGACAGTTCCGTCGGAGTTCGGCGTGCGGCCCGGCATGCCGGTTGTCGGCTGCGAGGAGGACGAATTCGCCGGGGGGCCAGTGTTGGTCGCGGGTGCGGGTGTGTTCGTCGCCGCCTGCACCGCAGGCTGGGCAGGCGTGACGGCCGCGGGTACGGCGCGGATTTGGTCCTCGTACGGGTCGTATTCGGCGCGCCGGTTGTTCAGGTCGGTGTCGGCCTGGCCGCGGTTCATCATCTGCGCCAGCATCATCGGCAACATCGAACTCATCATGTCCATACCGGAATTCGCCGGTGATGCGGCCGCCGCATCCGGCACCGATGCCGGTGTGGCGGTAGTCGGATTCGTGCCGCCGTTTTTGAGATCGTCGAGCGCCTGCTGCACCTTGTCATCGAGCGGGGAACCGGTCGGCGTGTTTCCGGTATCGAGTCCGGGAGTTTTCGGATCGAGATTGTCAAGCCCGGGGACCTCGGAATTGGGGTCGATCGGGGTGACCGGGTTGGGGTCGAGACCCGGCGTCGTCGGAGTCGACGGCACTTCGGGGACGGGCGTCGGGTTGGCCCGCTCGTTCTTCAGATCCTCGTAATCCTTCTGGAGCTTCGCGTACTTATCTTCCAGCTCTTTCATCTTCGCGGTCTCTTTGTCGACGCCGTCCGCGGTGTCCTTGTGTGCGTTGTGCGCCTGGTCCAAGGCTTCGGCGACGGCCTGTATTGCCGCGTTGCAGTACTCGTAGATGTGCTGATCTTCCTTGATCCCGGGGGCGGGCACGGTTGGCGCCGCCTCGCTGATCTGGAGAACCCCGGCATTGACAGCTTGCTGCGCGGCCTCGGAGATGGGGGCGGACTTCTTGGCCAGCGGTGCTACGCTCTTGGTCGATTCATCGATTTCGTTCGCCGCATCATGCAGGCTTGCTGCCGTGACCGCATAGTTCTTGAAATTGGCCAGATGCGCCCCGGTGACCTGCGCCGGAATCGGCATGGTCGGCGGATCGGTCTTCCCATCCTTACCGCAGCTGTCGAAATAGCCCTGGAACTTGCTGGGCAGCTTAAGGTACCAATCTACCGTTGTCTGCAGCGGCTTATACTCCGGCGCCACTTCCTGGATTCGATCAGGATCGGGCATCAGCATTTCGTGCATCTTCACGGCGCTATTCCTGGGCCGGATCCGTTACGTGATGATCTTGACGGGCAGTTCCGAGATACCATTGAACATACGGTCCGCAATCGCGGCACCCGCGCCGACCCCGAGTCTGGTGACACCTCGCAACCCCCAACTCGTTGCTTTGCCGTCCAGAACCCTTTGCCGGGCTGTTTTCACTGTGACCCGGGCTCCCGTTTGGGCGTTTAAGAATTTCTTTCCCCGCATGCCCGTGAACGCTATTTTGCCAGCCAGGCCCTCCAACTTCTTCGCCGCCATTTTCTTGATAACGCCGCCCACGAGCGCGCCGCCCACCCCGCCTCCGATCGCACCGATGCCGGCTACGACACCTTGCTCCGCAGCCTCGTCCCAGCTCTTGTGATCGATATAGCGGGCCATCAGAGTCTTCACCCCGCCCGCGATCAGCGGACCGGCGATCGGGCCGCCCAAAAAGCCGGCCCCGAAAACGACCGCGCTTTTCCAGTTGAAACCCCACAACCTGATCACCTATCCGATGTCGCGTGCGCACCTACCCGCAACAGGCCGTTGACGATGGTGCGTGGACGTTCTACTGACCTCCTCATTGTTGAGGATTCCCAACAGTGGGAACCTGAGGTGCGCACCGAACGAGTCAGGATGGTGATGGTAGGTCATGCACTGACGTGCATGAATTGCCGTGGCCACCACGTTGTTCCGGTCCGCCGGGCGATCGACACAGGAGGAATACCGGATGCGCCTGCACGGCCTGCCGCTCGGGCGTCCGGCATCGCCGGTCACCCGAGTCCGCGTGCGGCGGGCACTCGGAGGTGCGGGGTGACGAGCGCCGAGGCGGAGATCGCCGTCGAGGGTCAGGCGGATGAAAACGGTGCCGAGCCCGGACCATCCGCTCCGGTAACCCCGTGGTCGAACAGACGCAGGCGCGCGACTCCCGGCCAACCCGCGACACCTGGACAGAACGGGTCTACACCGGCGAACCAGGGATCGACGAACAACAATGCGGTACCGCCCGGAACGGCTGCCCAAGGCCCGAATTCCGGTGCTCAGCCTGCTGGTTCGGGATCCGGTCCGGGTTCGGCTGTGGTGCCGCAGGGCAATGTTGTTGCGCCGCCGGGTCCGGGGGCGGGGCAGCCGGGGCAGCCGCCTGCTGCTCAGCCGGCTCCGCAGGCTGCGCCTGGTCCTTTGGTGGATCCGGACACGG
>NZ_JBEXUI010000056.1:0-8861 GCF_040614395.1 Nocardia sp. NPDC005998
GGCCACCTCGGTGGGGCCGAGAGCGGCCGGATGCGTTGTCCGGTACCGGAGTTGGTCGATACCTGGCTCGGCGGGAACCACCAGTTCGAATGGGGCCCGCCCACACCTTCTCCCAGGGCGTGCGCAAGGGACCGTTCGTCCAGGTCTCGGGTCAGGGCCCGGTCGATCCGGCAACCAACGCCTACCTGTTCCCCGATGACGTTGCCGCCCAGACAATTCGGACCCTGCAGAACGTCAAGGCCATTGTCGAGGCCAGCGGCGCCACCTTCGACGATGTGGTGATGCTGCGCGTCTACCTCACCAAGCGCGAGGACTTCGCCATCATGAACGACGCCTACGGCGAATTCGTCACCGCCAACACCACCGGCGACGTACTACCCAGCCGCACAACGGTATTCACCGGCCTCCCACGCGCGGAAATGCTGGTCGAAATCGACGCACTCGCAATCGTCACGGAATAGCCACTAGCACCCCATCCACACAGATTTGCTGCACTACCCACTCCGACTGCTCGTCGAGCGTAGTCATCTGGCGTTCAATACTGCCTGCGCGACCACCCTTCGGCTACGCTCGACAGCCCCCGGGCCACAGGACTCGATACGACAGGAGCTGGCCGGACGCGGAACTGGCATGAATTTCCCTAGCCGGAGTTGCGCAGTGCGGTGGCGAGTCCGTTCATTGTCAGCAGAATGCCGCGTTTGACGAGTTCGGAATCGTCGCCCGCGCGCAGCCGCCGCAGCAGTTCCACCTGCATTTGGTTCAGCGGCTCCAGGTACGGGAAGCGGTTGTGGATCGACTCCGCCAGGGATGGGTTGTCGGCGAGCAGGTGATCGTTGCCGGTGATCGCGGCGTGCATGCGGATGGTGCGGGCGTGCTCGTCGCGAATCATGCCGAAGATGTGCTCGCGCAGGGCCACATCGTCGACGAGTTCGGCGTAGCGGGCGGCGATATCCAGGTCGCTCTTGGCCATGACCTGGGCCAGATTCGACAGCACGGTGCGGAAGAACGGCCACCGCTGGTAGAGGTCGGACAGCGTGGCAAGACGCCGTGGATCACCGCCCACCCATTCCTCGAGTGCCGCACCGGTCCCGTACCAGCCCGGCAGCATGACCCGGGCCTGACTCCACGACATCACCCAGGGAATGGCCCGCAGGTCGTAGACCGAATTCGTCGGTTTGCGGGAGGCCGGCCGGCTGCCGATATTGAGATCGCCGACCTCGGCGACCGGCGTGGACTGCCGGAAATATTCGACGAATCCCGGTGTTTCGTGCACCAGACGCGCATACGCCGCCCGCGCCCGCGCCGCCAGATCGTCCATGAGTTCATACGACGGTTCGGCGTCGGGACCGAGCCCCTCGACATCGAGCAGCGTCGATTCCAGGGTGCCCGCGATCAACGACTCCAGATTGCGATGCGCCGCACGGGGTTCCGCGTATTTGGCGGCGATGACCTCACCCTGCTCGGTCAATCGCAACGAACCCTGCACGGCACCGGCGGGCTGGGCGAGAATGGCATCATAACTGCGCCCGCCACCACGGCCGACCGTGCCGCCGCGACCGTGGAAGAGCCGCAACCGAATTCCGGTCTTGCGCGCCACCTCGATCAGATCCAGCTCCGCCCGGTACAACGCCCAGTTGGCCGCCAGATATCCGCCGTCCTTATTGGAATCGGAGTATCCGAGCATGACCTCCTGCCGCATTCCCTTGGCGGACACCAACTCTCGATACACCGGCACATCCAGCGCGGCGGCCAATGTGTCCGCTCCGGCGCCCAGATCCTCGATGGTCTCGAAGAGCGGCACGATATTCACCGAACAGCTCGGCGGCCCGTCGGGCTCACCTGGATCGAGCAGCCCGCCCTCCTTCAGCAGCAGTGCCGCCTCCAGCATGTCGCTCACCGACGTGCACATGCTGATGATGTAGTTCGGCACCGCCTCGGTACCGAAGGTGTCCACGACATCGCGTGCGGCACGGACGATATCGAGTTCCTTGGCGGCGAGTTCGCTCAATCGCGCATGCGGACCGAGCAACGGCCGACGGGTCCGCAGCTCCGCGGCCAGCAGTTCGACCCGTTCGGGTTCGGACAGGCTCGCATAGTCCGGATGCGCACCCGCCCAAGCCAATAGCTCGGCGACGACCTGCTCGTGCACCTCCGAGTTCTGCCGCATATCCAGACCCTGGAGATGGAATCCGAAGGTCTCGATGGCATATCGCAGTGCCGCCAGCCGTTCGTCGGCGAGCAGGTCGTCACCGCTGGCCCGCATCGAGGCATCGATGGCATCCAGATCATCGAGTACCGCCTGCGGTGACGAATACGGTTGCGCCGCAACACCCACCGGCAGCGCCGTATCCGGCACCGCCCCGTCCACGGCCTGCGACCGCGCGCCCTGCTCGCCCGGTCGGCCCGGCACCGCGCCGAGCGCATGCTCGGCGGTCGCCGCCAGCCGCGACCAGATACCGTGCAGCGCCCGCCGATACGGCTCATCGGCGTGCGCGGCGGGATTCGGATAGCCGATCTCCGCGAGCGCCGCCACCTCGGGTGTGACGGACACCAGTCGCGCCGACAGCGCCAGCGACTTCTCCAACTCCACCAGCTCGTGCAGATACCGGCCGAAGGCGACCGCGGCGGCCTGCTGCGCGGCGGTGCGCACGACATCGGCTGTCACGTAGGGATTTCCATCCCGGTCACCGCCGATCCAGGATCCGGGTCGCAGCATCGGCCGCGGCAGCAGCTCGACACCCGGCCAGCGCGACCGCAGCGCCGCCCGCACCTCGGCATTGATCGCGGGAATCACATCGAACAGGGTGATCTCGTAATAGCGCAGGCCGACCGCGATCTCATCCTGAATCCGCAAGCGCTGCAATCGGATCAGCGCGGTGCGCCACAGTGCGAGCACCTGACGGCGGATCCGCAGCTCGAAATCGGCCCGCTCCCGCTCGGTCTCGGAGAAGCGCTGCCGCAACCGCATCAATTCGGTGATCCGGGTCTGCACATCGAAGACGGTACGGCGCCGGGTTTCGGTCGGATGCGCGGTGATCACCGGCGACACCAGGGCATCGGTCAGCAGATCCGCGACCTCCGCACCGTCGAGTGCCGCCGCGTCGAGTTTGCGATAGGTCGCCGCGAGCGAGGATTCCTGCGGCGGCTCCCCCGCCGCCTCGTGCGCCGCCCGCCGCCGGTCGCGCTGGATATCCTCGGCCAGATTCGCCAGCAGCACGAAATAGCTGAACGCCCGGATCAGCGGCAGCGCCACCGTGATATCGACGTCGTCCAGCATCTCCGCCACCGCGCTGCGCCCGACCTCCTCGCGCCGCACTCGGAATGCCTCGATCCGCACCCGTTCGATGAGATCGAACACCTCCGGACCCTCGTGATCACGGATGGTGTCGCCGAGCACGCCGCCCAGGAATCGGATGTCATCCCGGAGCGGCCGGGTCGCGTCCTGTTCGGTGTCGATCCGCGCCTGGTTCATGCCCGTGCCTCGCTGGCACTCGCTTCCATCGCGCGCCATACGCGCCATGTCATGACTCGCTCGCTGCGCTCGCTCATGAATTCGACCCTACTGCGCGGCGCCACCGGGTTCGCGGTGACATTCGCCTCCGCACGGGTGCGCAGCCGCACGTACGGCGGCCGACGCAGGCCGCCTTGCGCACGCCCCTCGGGTGGTCCGATCTGCCAGGTGCTCACCACGCGCCGAGGTGCTGACCTGGGTTCATGCCGATGCCGATCCGCACCGGCACCGCAACCGGCACCGGCGAGATCAGCCGAGGATCTGGGAGAACCGAAGGTGGTTGCCCCACGGATCGCGGAATCCGCAGTCCCGCACCCCATACGGCTGAGTGATCGGCTCCTGGTCCACATCGACGCCCGCATCGCGCAGCCGGGCAAAGGTGTCGTCGACGGCCTCGGTGGTGAAGATCAAGGTGCCCTGCGCACCGCTGGCCAGCCGACCCTTGGCGGCTTCGCGCGCCGCCTCCATCGGGTTCATCTCAGGGTTCTCCAGGATGAATTCGATACCGGGCTGCGACGCCGGTCCGACGGTCAGCCAGCGACCGCCCGGAAACGGCATATCCTGGCGGACCTCCAAGCCGATGACATCGCGGTAGAACTCCAGCGCCTTGTCCTGGTCGCCGACCAGAATGGACACGTGGGTCAGTGCGAAATCCTTGCCGTTGCTCATTGCTGTCTCCCTTGGTTCGAGCGGTACACAGGAATGACGTCTTGCGCATCCTGAATTCATCGGATTCCCGAGAAGATTTTTGACCGCCTCGGCCGGTACCGCGCCGATTCGTCCGACATCCCCAGCTCAGCGCCGGATTCCTGGACCGGTTCGATGGTGTGCAGATCCGGCGCAGCCGTCGATGCCGCGACCGGTAACCGCAAATGCGACACGACCACGACCGACGCATCGGACTCGCCGAGCGGTGCGCTCACAACTCGCCCAGCATCCGCGCCGGATTGCCCGCCGCGACGGCAGCTCCCGGGCGACGACACCGCCCGCACCGACCACCATGCCAGCACCGAATGACTACCGAGCCCGGCTACGCCGCTGTCATCCGGGTCAGCGCGTGCCGAGCAGCAGCGTCTGGGTGCCCCGTCCGATCGGGCCCCGCTGATCGAACAGGCGGGACTCGGCCAGGCCGATGCCGCTGTGTTCGGGGTAGGTGGCCGCGTCCAGGCAGATCCACTCGCCGACCGGGTCGCGGTGCAGGGTCACCGTGAGATCGGTATTGATGAAAAAGTATCGGCCCCATGGCAGGACGGAGCTGACGCCGTTGCCGAAGTCAGCGGCGGCGAGGGTGCGCTGCAACGGGCTGAGCGAGGTGCCGGCCACGATCGGGTAGCGCAGGCGAATCCAGCACACGGCCGGGCCCGGGGTCTGGAAAGCGCCTGAGACGAAACGGTATTCGACCCCGGTGTGGAATCCGACCGGCTGCGTACTCGGGAAGCTGTGCTCCGGGCTCGGCGTCACGGTGGCCGGGCCGGGCCGGGTGCCGGTCGGCAGCATCTCGATCGGTACGTCGAGTTCCGGCTCAACTGGTCGAAGCCGCCAGGCGGTGGCCTTCAGCACCGGTCCTCGGTCGGAACTCAGTGTGGCCTCGATCAATTCGACACTGCGCCCGGGTTGGGCGACTCGCGCCTCGGCCTGGGTGACTCGCGCTTCGGCCCGCAGCGGCGCGATCGGCACCGGCCCGAGAAACTCCACCGTGACCCGTCCGACCCGGCACTCCGGCCGTGGCTCACACTGCTCGATCACATACCCCAACAGCGCCGAAGGTGCCCCGCCGTGCTGTGCATCCGGCGACCACGGCCCACGGGTGAGTTCAGTGGGATGGAACAGGTCCGGGTCCGAGGAGTCGGGCAGGTAGAAGGCATCCATAGTGTTCACTCTTCCCGACCACCGGCAATGCAGCTGCGCGCTTGTGCTCAGCATGTCATTTCGCGACGGTTGATGGTCTTCACGATTGCGTCGCGCACCGCGTCAGCATGCTGACGGAGTGCGGACGCCAGGGCCGCAGCGTCCCTGCCCTCCAGAGCGTGCGCGATGGCACCCGCTGAGCTGCGGATTTATTCGTTGACGCTGATGGGCATGGGAGCTGATCGGGGTAAGGCCACGCCGTCGGGCTGTAAGTTGCTGTGATGGGCTGAGAGCCTATGTCGGTAAACAACATTCACGAAAGAAGGCCTGTGAAATACATCGCTGTGAAATACGTCGGCGCGGCTGGCGTGTTGGCTCTGGGATCGGTAGCGGCACTCGTCACCAGCGCCGCCACCGCGCAGGCAGGGGGCCTGCCCGACCTGGAGGTGTCGGTGATCTGCAGTCCCAGGGCGCCGATGGGGCAACCGCGTCCCGCGCAGGGCATGGTTCGTAATCTCGGCTCGGACCCGGCGCGGGACGTGCATATCGAGTGGTCCATTGACGGGGGCCCGATCGGCAGTTATGACTATTCTCGCGCCGTTGACCCCAAACAGGTCAACTTTTTCGGCTTCGGCGACGAACCCATCACCCGCCACGTGCGCGTATGGGCTCGGGTGACCAGCAGCGACCAGGACGCCAATCCTGACAACAACGAAGTCACCAAGGAAATCGAATGCTCGGAGATCGGGCAGGGGTGACCAGCGGTATCCGCCCGCAGCGGCCGCTGCATCCGGACCGTGAAGAATGACTGTCGTTTTCCAGGCGGAAAGCCTCCGCCTGGTGGTCCCCGGACAGGGGGCCGACCAGCAACGGTGTACGCGAGATCAGCCACCGTGCGCAGGCGCGGCGGTGGTACCGCCTCGGACCTGCTGCTGGTCACCGTCGCCAAAGCGCGCATCGTGCACCGCGCCAGCCGCATCACCGGCACCAGCCCGACCAGCGATACGAGATTCTCATCATCGAACACCGCCGACTCCGCGGCGAGCCTGTGCGAAACTCGCACCCGAAGCGCCCTTCCGAACTGCGCGATTGATGCCTGGACAACAGCAATCATCGCAGCTCGAAGGGCGCTTTCTCGTTCAAACCCCACCGACGAGCGCAAGCCCATCGAGGCTTAGCTGATGAAGGCATCGCGCTCGACTTCTCGCCCGGCCGCGAGGTCCTCGACCACGGACGAGGCGGATCCCGCTCGGCTACCAGCTCCGGATCGCTGTCGCGCTACAGCACCGCTCCTTCTGCCCACCCACGAGCGCCAGGCTACGGGTCAGCCGACCTCGCGGGCTTGCGGCCGTGGCGCGGACAGGCGCTGTACGAGCACCCGTTCCAGCAGCGCGACGAGTACCTCCTTTACCGATTCCCGTTCTCGCGCATCGCATTCCAGGATCGGGATCCACTCGTCGAGCTCCAGTGCCTCGCGGACCTCGTCGAGTTCGAAGCGCTCGCCCTCTTCGAAACGGTTGACCACCACCACGAATGGCGTGTTGTGCTCTTCGAAATAGTCCAGCACCGGATAGCAGTCCTCGACGCGGCCGGTGTCCACCACGATCACTGCGCCGAGCGCACCATCGACCAGGTCGTCCCACAGGAAGACGAAGCGGTCCTGGCCGGGGGTGCCGAACAGGTAGAGGATCAGCGAGCTGTCGAGGGTGATGCGGCCGAAATCGAGGGCGACGGTGGTCTGGTTCTTATCTTCGCGCCGCCCCGCATCGTCGACGCCGATGGCGACCTCGGTCATCGCCGCCTCGGTCTCCAGCGGTTCGATCTCGGAGATCGCACCGATGAATGTTGTTTTGCCGACCCCGAATCCGCCGCTGATCACGATCTTGACCGAGGCGGGCATGGGCCGCTCGGCCGCTGGGGTCCGATATTCAGAGTGCCCGTACAAGGTCCCTGATCCTCTCGATGGCTGCGGTGGAAAGTTCGGGGGCATCCCGGACCGAAACATGCCCGGCGGTCGCGAGATCGCTGACGATCACCTTCGCGACGCCCACCGGAACGTGCAGCGCCGTTCCGATTTCGGCAATGGAATGCGGCTGCTGGCACAGCCGAACGAGGGTGCGCTGTTCAAAGTGCAGCGGTGCGGACAGCGCGGCAGGCGTTGCCTGCACCAGTGTTTCGATGCGCAGCCCGTCGATCAGCGGTGTGGTGCGTCCCGCCGTGACGACGAAGGGGCGCACGAATCGATCATCGGGCATCTGCACATCCGGACTGTCCCGCGGCGGCCGGTTCGGTCCGAGCCAGCCGAGGGATTGGTTCACCGGGATCATCCGCGGGTCCGGCAGCCGCGGCCGGTCTGGATGTCTCATCTGCGCAACGACTCTCGCAATTCCGAAATGAGCGCCGGATCGAGCAGCGCACCGGCGCGTTCGGCCAGCACTGCCATCTCATAGCCGACCAGACCGACATCGCACCCGCCATCGGCGATCACCCCCAGGCAGCTGCCGTCACCGAGTGCGGAGACCAGCAGAAAGCCGCGCTTCATCTCGATCATGATCAGCTTCAGACCATCGAATGCGTAACTGCGCGAAGCACTTCGGGCCAAGCTGGCCAGGCCGGAGACCATGGCGGCAAGTCGATCCGCACCGGTGCGGTCCAGCCCATCGGACATGGCGATGAGCAGGCCATCGGAAGAGACGGCGACGGTATCGCGAACGCCATCGGTATCGCGCACGAAGTTGGCCAGCATCCAGTTGAAGGTGTGCGGGTCCGCGGTCGGTATATGGGTGGTCACCGAATCTCCTCTGCGGTAGGGGGTGAAGCGGGGGTTTGCGCCAAATCCGTGGCGCGCGGGATGTTTTCGGCCTCCGGTCGCGGCGGGGTGGGAGCGCCGCGCTCGTGCCCGGCACGGAACGACGAGAGCATGCTGCGGACTTCGGCCGGTGAGCGTTCCATGGTCGGAGTGCTGGGCGGGTTCGAGGTGAGAACCCGTGGCGTGCTGCCGCTTCCGCCGCCAGCCGCGCGTGCTCGCTTGTTGCGCTTGACCAATCCGTTTTTGGTTCGCAGTACACCGGCCGGTGCGGCATCGGATTCCGGTACTGCCGTTGTCGTTTCGGGCATCGGCCACAAGGAACCGCTCACCGAAGACGGGATGGCCGGTCGCGGACCACCGGTCGTGGGTACAGCGTTGGTTGGGCGATCGGTCGCAGGTACGGCGGCGATGCGGCGATCGGTCCCGGATCCGCTGGCTGTAGGCAGATCGGTCCGGAATCCGCTGGCTGCAGGCAGATCGGTCCCGGATCCGTTGACTGCAGGCAGATCGGTCCTGGATCCGTTGGCACCATCGCTCCCAGCGCCGTTCACCCTCGGCAGACCCGGCAGCGATCCGTTGATCCCGAACGCGGCCCTGTCACCCGTCGGGCTGCTCCCGGGCGCAGCCCTATCACCCGTCGGAATGCCCCCGGACGCAGCCCTATCACCGGTCGGAATGACCCCCGAAGCAGCC
>NZ_JBEXUI010000056.1:8961-44852 GCF_040614395.1 Nocardia sp. NPDC005998
ATATCGCCCGTCGGAATGCCCCCCGACGCAGCCCTATCACCGGTCGGAATGACCCCCGAAGCAGCCATATCGCCCGTCGGAATGCCCCCCGACGCAGCCCTATCACCGGTCGGAATGACCCCCGAAGCAGCCATATCGCCCGTCGGAATGCCCCCCGACGCTGCCCTATCACCGGTCGGAATGACCTCGGACGAAGCCCTATCGCCCGTGGGGACAACCTCGGCCATCGCCCTGTCGCCCCTTGTTACGGCTCGGTCGACGTCGGTTCCGATGGATACGACATCATCGCCGAAATCGACCGGCGCGGAATGGAAGCGCGCAAACGGCGCCGGTGCCGGTGGCGGCGATGGAAGTTCCGGTCGTGCATGCGCGGGTCCACCGGACCGCTGTCGCCAAGGCCCGGCACTGTTGTCCTCGGATCCGCCGGTCATTCGCTGACCATGTGTCGGCGCGCCAGGTCCCGAAGCGCTGTTGAGCGGAGCATCGTCGACCTGACGCCCATTGATCAGTACATCGTCGACCTGACGCCCATTGATCAGTGCATCGTCGATCTGAGCCCCGTAGAGCTGAGCGCCATCGACCCCAGCACCATTAACCTGGGCACCGTTGACCGGAGCGCCGTTGACCGGGGCACCGTGTCTCGGCCTACCGAGCACCGGTCTCGCCGAAACAGCCTCCCCCGCGGCTGATCCCTCCGAGGCACCGACAAACCCAACCGTCGACTCGGCACTCCCCCGCACACCCGACACCGCACCGGCAGGCAGCGAGCCCCGCTCCCCAGCCGCAGCTACGTCGTTCCCACCCGCAAGGGACCCTCCAGCGGCACCGACAAGCCCGGCCGCTGCCGACTCGGTAGGCCCCGGCATAGCCGGCACCGCACCAGCGGGCACCGCCCCCGCCTCACCACGCTCCCCGGGCGCACGCCGATCCTTCTCTCCCGCAATGATTCCCACCGGCAGCAGCAGCCGCGCGACGATCCCGCTCACCGGCGACACATTCAACTCGACATCGATCCCGAGCCGCCGCGCCAACTGGCCGACCACGTAATGCCCCAGATACCGCATCGGCGCGACAATGAAATCGGTTTCGCCGCTCAGCCGTGCATTCGCCTCGTCCAACTGCTCCACCGGCATGCCGACACCGTGATCCACCACCGCGAGCAGATATCCGTGCGGCAGCTTGCGCCCGTAGATCTCCACCTCCATATCCGGTGGGGAGAAGGCCAATCCGTTCTCGATGAGCTCGGCGAGCATATGCGCGAGATCGCTGACCACCGCGCCGATGATCGCGACTTCGTCCACCCGCCGCAGCACCACCCGGCGATAGTCGTCGACCTCGGACAACCCAGCGCGGATCACATCGGTGAGCGCGATCGGCTCCGCCCAGCGCCGCGGGCTCGCCGCACCCACCAGCACCAGCAGACTTTCGGCATTGCGCCGCATGCGGGTGGCCAGGTGATCGAGCTCGAACAGATTCGACAGCCCCTTGGGATCGAGTTCCTCGCGTTCGAATTCACTGATCAGCCCGAGCTGACGGCGCACCAGATTCTGATTGCGCCGCGCCAGATTCGCCATCGATTCGGTGGTGTTACGCCGGATCAGCGCCTGCTGCGAAGCCAATTCGAAGGCCGTGCGCTGCACGCCGTCCAATGCCCCTGCCACCGCGGCGATTTCGGCACTTGCACCGCGCGGTGTGCGCACGGGTGCTGGCGGATCCGGGTGGGTCTCACCGGATGCCTGCCAGGCCGCGATCACCTCGGGCAGCCGGTGATTGGCGACATCATCCGCCTCCGCCGCCAGCACGCCGAGCGGGCGCACGATGGCGCGCACACTGGCAACGACCAGCGCCACCTCGGCGGCAATCGCGATCAGCGCCGCGAGCAGAAAGCCGCCGAGGGTCAGGAACGCATCCCGACGCAGCGCCTCCGCGCGCCGCTGCACATCGTTGCCGACCGCCTGCTGTACCGCGCGCTGCTCATCGATGACCGCCGTCATCTGCGCCCACCACGTGCTCGGATCCACCGAACGCACCAGCGGACCCGCGCTCGACGCGATCGCGATCCGCTCCGATTCACCTGCCTTGACGGCATTCTCACTGCGCAGCACCGCATCGAGCCGGGCCTGCTGTGTTGCGGTCGCATCGCGCGCGAAGGCGGTCAGCCCGGCCATCTTGGCGGCGCGGATATCGAGGAACTCGACATATTCGCCATTGCGGAATTCATCGGCGGCGAAAACGCCATTGAGGAAGCCGCGCTCCTTGGCCGTCTGCTCCTTGGCCTCGCCGAGCGCATACAGCGCCGCCAAGCCGTGCCGTACCTCCGCATCGCGCGCCTGATCGAGCCCGAGCGTCAGACGGTTCAGCGCGGAAATACCGTCGGTATAGAACTGGAAGGCGGCCTGCCTGCTGGTCCGGCGGGCGTCGATCTGCGTGCGGGTCGAATCGAGCGCGTCGAATTGTCCGATCGCCGAACGCACTTGGGCCGCGCCGGGCGCATCCCCGGCCGCCGCCTCGTCGAGTGCGTGCATTGCCCGATCCGTTTCGACCCGCTGGTCGGACACGGCCTGCACCAATCGGATATCGCCGCCGAGCAGGCCATTGCTGAGCCCGCGTTCGCGCTGCGCCTGCTGCACCAGATCCTGTACGGCCAGTGTGAGTGAGACCGCGCGCACGGTGTCACCGCTCTCGCGGAAGGCCTCGACCTCCCGAGCGACCGTCACCCCAAGCAGAGCCAGCACCAAAACCAATGACAGGACAAGGATTCGAGCCAATTGCCCCCGAATCGTGCGCGGCCGCACTATTCTGTTTCCGGCAACCTGGCGTTCACTTCCGGGATCGGCAGCAATATCCGGTGTGCCCCCGGATTTTTCCGACCGTTGACGTAAACGCACCACCCTGCTCCTCCGATTGCCAGACCGCGACGGCTCTACGGCGAGCGCACGGAAAGTCACGCAGCAGCCTGCACCTGGGGTATGGCACTGTCAACGCGAAAACCGGACGAAACGGACATTGGACGCATTTGTATACACGCTGGTAATCCAACGTTTCCGCGGTATCGATCCGCTCACACCATGCCGCTCGAAAGTGTGACGTGACGGGCATCGCACACGGCTGCGCCGAGGGTTTCAGCGCGCATGATTCTGCACTGAATCCTCGACGCGCGCTGCCCCTCTCGCCCCCCAATGCCGGGGATGCCGTTTGATAGGGTCGACCTCTCCAGATAGTCGCAGCTAGAGAGGGCGGGGATGGCGCACGGATGGAAGTTGATGCTGCTCGCGGCGGCTGTTCTGCCGGGGTTGGTCGCGTGTGGGGGTTCTACGAGCGGTAGTCCGACCGCGAGCGGTGCGACGAGTGTGGCGCCGGTCAAGCTGTTCGATCCGTGTACGCAGATCCCGGATGACGCACTGACGGCCGCGGGCGTGAGCCCCTCTACCAAAGAGAGCGGCGTGGCCGGTGTGCACCAATCCGGTTGGGAGATCTGCAACTGGAAGGGCTCGAAGTACTCCCTGGGAGTCTTCTCCAGCGGCCGAACCGTGCGGGAGATCGAGCAGAAGCAGGGAAATGTCGAGTTCCAGGACGTGACGATCGCCGGACGGCAGGGCCGCCAGTTCCGCGTCGAGGGTTCGTCATATGACCTCATGTGCGATGTCGTCTTTGCCGCATCCCAAGGCATCATCGAGCTCACGCTGATCAACAATCCAGTGCTCGACCATCCCGCACCTCCGTGTGGGCTGCTACAGCAAGCCGGTGCGGCGATAGTTCCGAGCCTGCCGAAGTAACTCCAGGGGGAGGAAAGTCGATGAGCCAATCTGATGTCGCACAATGGACACGTTTTGCCGAACAGGCGAAGTCCGGAGAGCTCTATCTGGACAGCGAGGAGGCAGCGCGGCAATGCCTAGCTGCTTGCGACCAACGACTCAACGATCTTCAGGACATGCTGATCCAGGCCCAGGCCGCGCAAAGAGTCTCCGGCTTCGGCGACTTCCACATGGCCGATGATCTGGTCAAGGCGTTCAAAGGCCAAGCCACCGGCGAAGCCAACTCGATCGACGCGATCATCCGCGAGCACATCGAAGTTGTCAAAGACATGGGCGAGATCATGGCCCTATCGATCAAACGCATTACCGGACAAGACGTCACCAACTCCACCTACTTCAACACCAACACCGAATCGATGGGCGGATAGGGCCATAGCGCCGCCACTTTGGCCCTCATCAATCAAATAGTCCCCTCTGAATGCTCCTGGGGCGTAATAACTTCCGCCCAGAACTCGTGCCGCACCGCATCCCACAACCGGGACAGGTTCGGATATTTCTCACGCATATCGGCCAGGTCGGGCGCAGCCATCGCAACATCAGCGCTCAGCAAAGGCCGCGCACTATCGATAACGCTGCGCACGAGCATAATTCGGATGTGCCAATGGTCGATCTCCCAAATGACCACCCACCCATCGACCTCGGTACGGCGCTCGCGCATATTCGGCCCCCATCGGAGTCAATTCCTGTGCTCGGCGGTGCCGTTCGAGTCGGGCACGGCTACGGCCAGTTCGGACAACCTCTCCAACACCTCGCGCAGCGTTCGTAGCGGAGGTGTGCCGCACACCGGCGGTTGCGCGTCCAACCGCGGGAAGGCGATATTGCGCGCCGCGGCCCGCTCGCGCGGCGTCAGCGTCTGCGGCGCGAGATGCCCCGCGGCCACCAGCGTGTAGTACGCCGCCAATTTCCAGATACACCGATCGACCCGACAGACCCGGTGCTGCCGCATCAACTCGTGCGCCAATCGCACATCGGCACGGCCGCAGACCCGCGGCGGGGTGAGTACCGCCTCGTCGCTCACGCCGCACCCGTCTCGACCGGTGCCGGACCGGCCACGCGCGCCCATGTCGTTGCGGGACAGACAGTTTCGAGATCGAAGTCCTCACATACTCGCGCGGGCTGATCATCCACCTGGTCCAGGCCGTAGACCACGATCGCGGCCACATCCAAACCCGCCGCGATGCCGAGCGCGTAGCCGATCGCATCGTCGATATCCTGCGGCGGCCGGATGGTGTACACGTAGTGATAGCCGAGCGCGCGGGCGTGCCGCTGCACGGCGATCGCGTGCCGAGGCGCTTGCAGTCCCGACACATCGCCGCGCACCATTCCAACCGCCTTCGGCCGCTCGCGTTCGATATCGGCAGCGCCCGATCGAACGCTCGCGGGCCGAATCGCGGTCGCCCTCGAATCGGGAGGCACCGTATTGTGCTCAATTGCTGTCGGACCGGACACGGGGATACCTCCGAAAGATATTGTGACGGTAGCGATTTTGGAGCGTCGGACGGCGGGGCGCGGCATCGCCGAATTCACCACCGCGCGGGGTGGTTGAGCGGGGTGAATGTTCGGTAGACCCGACCGTCTGGCGCATAGCCAGTAAAACACCGAACAGGTAGGTTGGGAGCACTCCAATTCGATTCGGCCCGAATCGAATTCGCTCCAAACAGGCTGACTATTCCATCTAGCTTGACATGACCGTGAGTAACGCTAACGAAAGGGTGGGTGGCATTACTTTGTCGACCGAATCGAACAACACGACTCTGCCGCGCCGGGTGCTCGGACGACGCCTGCGGGAGCTGCGCGAGGAGCGCAACCTGAGCAGGGCACGAGCCGCGCAGGCGTGTGAGATGGGCTCACAGACCTTGTGGCGCTTGGAATCTGGACGCGGCAGCGAGATCAAGAAGATGGTTATCAACGCGCTCTGCGATCTGTATCAAGCCAGTGATGACGATCGGCGCGTACTACTGTGGCTCGCCCAGGAGTCCCGGAAGGATGGATGGTGGCAGTCGTACACCGACGCAATAGCTCCGAATTTCGGGATGTTCTTCGGGCTCGAGCAATCCGCCAGCCGCATTATCTCGTGGCAGTCGACGTTGCTGCCAGGTTTGCTCCAAACGCCCGGCTACCGGCGTGCCATGTGGAAAATATCCACGGCCCAGCCAGGTCGGCCTCTTGATGCCGATCGTGAAGTTGATCTGATCACGAAGCGGCAGAGTCGGATTCACGATTCGGAGAATTTCACGTTGGAAGTGCTACTCACCGAGTCCGTGCTGCGACACCGAGTCGCCGACGACGAAGTCATGGCAGGTCAGTTGAATCGGCTCATCGAGGTTGGCGATCGTCCAAACGTGTCAATTCGGGTCGTTCGGTTCAATGCACCGAATCACTTGGGGCTGACCACTAAAGACTTCGTCTACATGGAGTTTCCAGATCACCCGAATCCAGCACTCAAGGAGCCGCCCGTGGTCTACGTGGAGGGCTTCACCGGTGCCCTGTACTTGGACAAGGCCGATGAGGTTGAGCAGTATCTGGCAGCGTATACCGACATCCACCGAGTAGCGTTGAACGAGTATGACACCCGAAGCCTCATAGTGACGGCTGCAAAGGAGTACGAAGCGTGAACACCGACCTGTCCGGTGCGAAGTGGTTCAAGAGCAGCCGCAGTGCCAGCGGTAAGGACTGTGTCGAGGTCGCGCACCTCGCCGGAGGCATGGTGGGAGTGCGCGACTCCAAGAACCCGACCGGCCCAGCGCTCGTCTTCACTCCCACGGAGTGGGACGCCTTCACCGCTGGCGTCCAGGACGGCGAGTTCAACCGGCCCTAGCGGCCACCCTCTGAAATACGGTCAGCCTCGGTTCGACACAACGAACCGGGGTTGAACCTCCGCGCGCGTCACGTCAGCAGACGAATCCGATTGCACCACAGGCTGTTTGCACCGCCGAGTGATTGCGGAATACTCACATCGCCCGCATGACCACCCATCGATGCCGCAATCCGAACCCCGACTTCTTCACCGGCGGTGGGAATCCCTGCCAGTTCCATGGCACCATCGCCGCGATCGGTCACCGCCTGATTCTGTTCTCATGGCGTTCCGAGGTGACGGCGACGAAGCCGACGATGTTCGGCCATTCGTGGGGGGGGTGAGTGCCGAGACGCTGAGCCGGTCTGTGGTTTGCCACCGTTCGATGGGACCACCACGTTGCCAGTCATGGGACCACCGATAGCTGTGCAGAAGTGGAACGGGTTATCGCGCTGGTGATTGGCGGATGCCGCGTGCTCGAACGCCCGCTCAGCTGCATTATCGCTCACTCGCGCTGACTGAAGTCAGCACGGATCGTTCTCATCACGACACGTCGAGTCCCGGATTCAGGGCGATCTCCTCGAGCAGCGCTAACGGCAGAAGCTCGGCGGGGGCGGCGGCGAAGGAGATTTCGATCTGTGTCCCGGACGGGCGGGTGACGGTGACCGTGCGGTCAGTTCGCGGCGTGGACGCCAGCGCCGCACTTCGCCCTTCGTGAGTCTCGACCACAGTCCCGTCCGGCAGCCGCCGCCTCGCGCCGCCGTAAGAGGGAGTATCGGGCTCCTGCGGCAGGGGTTGCCCGGTGCTGATCACGACGGTCAACCGCGATTGCCGGCCGGGCGTGGTTACTTGAACCGCCTGGCACACGCCGCCGCCCCATTCCCCTGGCAGCAGCGCCCCTAATCGCCGGTCCAGGGTCACACCGTCGAGCGGAATCTGCGCCAGCACCGCACCCCATCGACGAGCCTGCGCCTGATCGATCACCGCACCGGATTTCGAGAAGGGCAGGCAGACCTCGGGCGGGCTCGACGTTCCGGGCGGAACCGGCGCGCTGACGCGTAGTTCGGGATCGGTCACGAGCGCGACGAGTTCATCGATGGCCAAGGGGACGGCTCGGGGACGGCCGCTGCCCTCAGCGGCTTGATCGGTGGCGTTCGCGTGGGCGACGGATCCGTCGGGCAGATAAGCGGTGGCGTCGCGCGTAAGGGTGCGAGCCCCATTGATCTCGTACCAGGTGTCATCGGTATCGACGATGGTGCCATCGGGAAGGTGGCGCCGTTCGTCGAGTTCGCCGGCGACGCACGGTGGAATCGGCTTGGTGGCTTGGCGCACGTTCACCGACAGAGCGCCCTCTCGGTCACCACGCAGCAGCATGGCGTTCGCCCTGGTCCAACCGCCGAATCCCTTGTTCTGCGTGGCATCGCCGAGGATCGGCTGGAACACCAGCGAGCGCGTTACCGAGGCGAAGGCGATCTCGACATCACCGGGCAGCCCAGCCTGCAGCGCCTGCGTCATCGCGCCCGCCTTGGGACCGGAGAACCACGGATAGGACGGATTATCGTATTCGTATGTGACGGAGTGAACCATCCCGAACGTTTGCCCTTCCCGCGGAGGTTCTACGACATCGCAACCCGGGATCTGCACCGGAAACGCGACCGGCGGGGTGACATAGGAGTTTTCGGCCCGAGCCGTGGGCTCCGACGGCTCCGGCTCGTGCACCAGCCAGGCGATGAGGTAGCCGGTCGCGACGATCGCGGCACAGGTCAGACCCACCTTCCATCTGTCCACAGCCGGGGAGGGCTGGGCAGCGTCGTTGTCATCACCGTTTTCCATGTCCGCCATTGTGTCTGCCGGTACCGACATGCTGCACACTCGTCGGCGGACGCCATGCACGCACGCTCTTCGGCATTATGGGATGTTCGGCGGCGGCCGCCATGATCGGACCGCGCGGCAAATCTGGAACATGTTCACGCGGCGGATCACCTGCTTTCGGTGGTCCCATGACTGGCAACGTGGTGGTCCCACAACGGGGTCCTGACGCAGATAGCGTGATCACTCCAGGGTGCGCCGGATTTCCGTAATCGTTCCGGCGTCGTTGTGGCTGAGTAGTATTCGCTTCCGGAGCAGGTCCAGATTCGATCTACCAAAGCATTGCCTCTCGAGGACCTTGATCTTGTTCACGGTGCCCTCAGTTGGACCGTTGCTCCAGGGTAGGGTGAGCCCGGCAGTGACGGCGGCGAGGTCGTGCTCGAGGCGGAAGGCGTTCCTATCCCGCGGACCGACACGCAGAACGTCTTTCTATGCCGAATTGAGTGCATTCATCCGATTGGTTCGGGTGTGTGGCTGGTGGGCCGGAATCGTAGTGGCGGCTCGCGGTATTCCTCGAGGTATGCGCAATCCAGCCGATGGTGCGGGCGATGACGAAGAGTGCCTCGTCGGCGTCGGGTCGTGTTCGGGAATCGACGAGCGACGAACGGGTCGATGTTGCAGACGCGGAGCCGGGCTCTGTGCTGGCGGTGTTCTCAGGCTGCGCCTGTGGCCTGTTCGCGGAGCCATTGGCAGTAGGCAGGGTCGATGTCGGAGGCCAGGCGCTCGAATTCACGAAGTGCTTCGGCGGTGCGGGCAAGACGAGCATGGTGGGCTGCGCGAGCGGCAAGCAACTTGGGTTCGTTCGGGGCGTGGCTCAGGCCCGCTTGGGCAGCGGCGAGAGCGGCGGGATGGTCGCCCTGCTCTGCGTACAGGTCGGACAGGTCGAGATGGAGTGACCAGTTGTCTGGTTCCAGAGCGAGTGCACGACGGAGTGCGGCGGCCGTTTCGTCGTGGTTCCCTAGCAGCCGCCAGGTTCCGGCTCGAACGACCTCCGCCAGCACGGTTCGGCCCACGGCGTCGGCGCGGTCGCACAGAGCCAGCGACTCGTCGGTTCGGCCCAAGAGGCGGAGCGAGATCGCCATTCCGGCTAGGTCTTCGGGGCCCAGACCCGCCCGAGACCTGACCGTCTCGACCACCCGCAGCCAGGGCCGGGCGGCGGCGTCGGCAGGCACCGCCGTGTGGTCGAAGAGGCGGTATACCGCCTCGCGCAGGGCTTCGGTGCTCACCCCGGAAAGGAAAGACGCATCGGAGAACCAGGGAGCGTCAGCCCATGCGATCCGCGGGCTGACGCCGCTGAGCGCACCGAGCGTGAGCGCGGCATCGTCCATCCGGCCGTCGAGGAAGTGGCGGAATGCCAGGATCGGCGCGACGCTCGGGTCGTCGGCGGACAACTCGCCGAGTTCGGGCAGTAGCTCGACCGCGGCCGCGTAAGCCGCGGGGTCGGACGGCGCGGTTGCGATCGCGCGAGACAGGTGGCGGGCGGCCTGTTCGGGATCGCCGCCGCAGTGGGCCAACACGTTCGCCAGGGTGATGTCGAGAGACATCCAACGAGGGTATCGGACGAGGAGCGACTGTCCGGGCCCGAAATATCTTGGGGCGAAAAGATTTTGACTCGGTGGAGGTCGGAGATGCACGCCTGGTCACAGCGCGGATTCGCCTGCCTACAGATTCGCCTGAGTGTGCAGTTCGAGTGCGGAACCGGGATGGCCGATCCGGAGCGTGGCGGCGTGCGAGCGCTGCTGGACCAGTTGTGCTGCCGGGCGGCGGATTCCGGCGTATCCGGCGAGCGCGGACTGAACTGGAAGGTCGGGCAGCGTGAGCAGTTCGGAAAGCAGAGCGGCATCCTGTAGTCCCACTCCTGCGCCCTGGCCCAGTCGGGGACTCATGGCGTGCGCGGCATCGCCTGCGAGCGCGATCCGACCGACCGCCCAATCATCGGTCACGACTTGGTTTATGTTGGCGTAGAAACCGACAGGCTCGGTGCGCATGGCCTTGATCAGGCCGGCCAGCGGACCACTCAGGTCGGCGTAGTCCTCCGCCAGTTCGGTGAGCGTGCAGTCGCTGCGGTTGTCCGGTTCACCGGGCAGGAATACGACGCCGTGCAGTACCGTGCCGCGGTTCAGGACGAAAAGACTCAGGCGGCCGTCGCTGGTCATACCGGCGAGGTGCAGGCCTGCGGCGTTGGGGACCTGGAAGCGCACCACAGCACTGCCCGCGTAGGCCGGATCCGGACCACCGAAGACGCTGCGCCGAGTCCAAGAGTTGATACCGTCGGCGCCGACGACCACGTCGAACTCGCCTGCGGTGCCGTCGCTGAACCCGACCTCGACGCACGCACCATTGTCGGTGATCGAGACCGGTGCGATCCCGGTGCGCACCAGCTCGCCGACGGGTTCCCAAAGCCACAGCTGCAGCTCGGAACGGGTCGTCACAACCCCGTCCATGGCGGCGATACCGACCGGAACGGAGGTGTTCGGGTCGTACATGATTGTTCGAGCGAGCCGATCCGCGGTCAGCTCCTGCGGCGCCAATCCCAGTTGCCGCAGAGCATCGAGATGTCTGTCGGTCAGGCTGATCGCCCAGCCGGCTTCGGTGATGACCGGCGCCTGTTCGACGACCGTGATCTCGATGTCATCGGCGCAGCGGAGTCCGTTGGCCAACGCCAGACCGGTGAGTCCAGCTCCGATGATCAGTACGCGGCGGGTCATGCGATCGCCATCCCGCCGTCGATCGCAATGACCTGGCCGGTGACCCACGCTGCAGCAGGATCAGCCAGCGCGACGATCCAGCGGGCAACTTCATCAGCGGTGCCGCGGCGCTTGAGTGGGAGCGAGGCCGCCTCCGCCGCAGTAATCTCCGCAACCATGTCGGCAGGTACCACCGTCGAAAGGATCGGGGTCTCGGTGGGTCCGGGAGCAACCGCGTTGACGCGGATGCCCTGACCGGCCAATTCCGCGGCCCATGACCGAGTCAGGTAGTCCAGCGCGGCCTTGGACGCACCGTAGAACGCCGACCTGGCCTGGGGACGCTGCGCGGTCGCACTGCTTACGTTCACGATGCTGCCGCCGACGACCGACAGGTGCTTGACCGCGGCGCCGGCCAGATAGGACGGCCCGAAGACGTTGATCGAGAACAAGTGGTTCAACGCGTCGTAGGTGGGGTTGGTGGTCGATACAGGGTTGAGTGCGCCTGCATTGTTGATCAGGGCGTCGAGTCGGCCGTGTACGCCGACGGCCGAGTCGATGAACTGGCGGGCTCGGGCTTCATCGGCGACGTCCACGACCTCGTAACTGATCGTCGGATGCTCGGCGGCGAGATCGGCGAGCGGCGCTTCCCGTCGCCCGGCAACGATCACGTTCCAGCCCGCGTCTGCGAGTTGTATGGCAGTCGCGCGGCCGATGCCACTGCCGCCACCGGTGATGACAGCTACCTGGCCAGTGTTGTCCACAGTCATGTTCGGGCTCCTCTGGCAACAAAACGAATGAACTTTCGTTTTCAAATGTGGCTTACGACCTGCGCACGTGTCAAGGCGAAAGATCGTTCATTATTGATGGATGCCCCCTGTCACGCCCGAGTACCTCGCCAAACGACGCGCGACGATCCTTGCTGCCGCAGCGCACTGCTTCGCCACCAAAGGCCTGCACTCCACGTCGATGCCGGATATCTGCACCCAAGCCGGGATGTCCGCAGGTGGGGTCTATCGCTACTTCGCCAGCAAGGAGGAACTCATCGAGGAACTTGCGGACACGGTGATGGCTCCAGTGCTCCGGGTCTTACATACGGCTCTCGACTCGGACCCGGTGCCGCGACCGGCGGAAGTCATCGATTTGATCCACGACACGCTACTGATCGACAGCCCACCTACCACCAGCTCAGCGCTCATGCTCCAACTGTGGTCCGAGGTCGCTGGCAACGCTCGCGTACGCGAGTCTCAGCGCCGCTATATGACCGAACTCCTCGATGTTCTGAGCGGCTTCACCCGGCGGTGGGCCCAACTCGACGACGAGTCGGCGCTGGCGACAGCGAACGCGTTGGTGGCGATGAGCATGGGCACCTTCTTGGTACAGAACGTCCTGGAAGCGGACATGCCGACGACGTCGACCCGCAAGCTCCTCGAAGCACTCGACCCCATCGTCCGCTCGGGTTAAGGCAGCGTCATCGCGGACAGACAGACGAACCTTCTCATCGGAACGCTGATGCTCGACCGCCGCTCGGCAGACCAGCCCGGTCACCTCACCGAGGACGGCGAAGAACTGGAACTGACCTACCTCCTACGACGCGATGCCTGGGGCGCAGGTCTCGCATTCGAAGCCGCCACCGCAGCGCTGCGCACCGCCGCCGCCGAACTCCCGGACCAGCCAGTTCTGGTCATAACCCAGACTGCCAACCACCGCTCACTGAAACTCGCTACCCGCCTCGGCTTCCAGCCGGTCGGCACCTTCGAAGCGTTCGGCGCGCAGCAGACCCTCGCCACCGCTCACCTGCATACCTTCGATCCGACGCCCACCACACCACCAACAACGGAGCGGACAGAAGAAATGCCATCGAATCGAGACCAGGCCCGTTAGCCACTACCCGAGACGAACCAGCAACCGGGCTTGCGGCACATCCCCGCTTCCACATGCATGTCGCACCGACCTACTCGTCCCGGCTCAACGAGGTGGCACGCCGGTTCGGCCTGCTCACCGACCAGCAACTCCGCTGCGGCATCCCCAGAAGCGTTGCCGCGCTGAGAAATCGATCCGTGACCGGATCGCCATCTGGAAGGACGACCCCAAGCAGTTCGTCTGGACCAAAACCGCTGACGAAATCAGCGAACGCCTCGCCTCATATCTGCAACGAATTCCCGGCGCAGGCCGCTGATGCGCTCGAATCCGTTGGGGGAAGCGAGCATTGGGCTCGCCTGTCGCCGTCTCCGATAAGGTCTGTCCGGTGAAAAACATGCGAATCAACGGACCCATTCTGCTGGCCGCGTCCGCCGCGCTCGTCGCGTTCGGCCCGGTCACCGCGCTGGCGAACGCGCAAGCACCGCTGCAGGCCCCCGAGGTCACCTTCGCCGGCACCGCGCCGGGAACCGTGACCGCGACTGTGCACAACCCTAACGGCACCGGCCGGTGCTGGGCGGAAGCCGGTGTCGGCCCCGAGCAAAATCACCGCTTCTTCGGCAACAGCGCCCCGGAGTCGATGGCCGGCCCCGGCCAGACCGTGACCACAACGCTGGAAGGGCTCGAACTGGGAACGACTATCACCGCCCGGGGCGGCTGTTTCGACGACACCCCCACCGGCGGGATGCCCTTCACCGAACTGGTAACAGTTACCGTTCCCTGATATGCACCGGGCGAAGGCGTTACGCGCCTTCGCCCGGCGGAACCGAGGGGGCGATCGGCACCATTCCATCGCATGTACGTAAGCGGAAGGCTGTCCCGCCCGACACGCCGATCTCCGAACTCGTCCAACTCGCCTGCGGTGGCTACCATGCCGGTCACGTGCAGGTGCTCGCCGCGCAGCGCGGTCTGGATCTGCTCGGCGCGCGGGTCTCGCGGTTGCGTTGGCGCCCAGTCCGTTTGCGGGTATCCCCGATCGCGGACAGGCTTAACCGGGCGCCCGGCACGGCCGGGTTCGGATATGCTCGCGACGCAGTGCGTATCGGAACTCGCGACGCAGTGCGCATCGGAAACGGGGGAGCTGTTGGCTCAACTTGATATCGGATCGACCTTCGCCGACTTCGCTATCGAGGGGGTCTTGGGCCGAGGCGGCATGGGCTCGGTGTATCTGGCCCGGCATCCGCGGCTGCCGCGGCAGCTCGCACTCAAGCTGCTCAATCGGGAGATCTGTGCCGATCCGGAGATGCGCCGCCGTTTCGAGCAAGAAGCCAGTGTCGTTGCCCGCATGGAACATCCGGGAATCGTGGGGATCTACGATCGCGGGATCCACGACGAACAGCTGTGGATCGCCATGCAGTACATCCACGGGACCGATGCCGCGCAACTGTCACCGGACCAGCTGACCATCGAGCGAGTGCTGCGGATCCTCACCGGCTGCGCCGCCGCGCTCGACTACGCGCACTCGCGCGCAGTACTGCACCGCGACATCAAACCGGCGAACATTCTGCTCGCCGCCCCGCAGACCGGGCTCGAGGAACGCCCGGTGCTCACCGATTTCGGGATCGCGCGCATACTGGGCGCCACCTCCCAGCTCACCGCGACCGGAACCTTCACGGCCACCCTCGCTTTCGCCGCGCCCGAACAGCTGGCCGGCTCCGAAGTGGATCATCGCACCGACCAATATTCCTTGGCCTGCACGCTTTTCACCCTGCTGGCCCACCGCACGCCCTTCGATGCCGAACATCCCGCACAGGTCATCGCCGGACACCTGAGCATGCCGCCACCGCAGCTGACCCGATTCCGTCCCGACCTGCCGCCCGCGCTGGATCGGGTGCTCTCCCGGGCCATGGCCAAACAGCGCGAGCAGCGGTTCGACAGCTGCGTGGAATTCGCCGCGGCCGTGCAGAATGCGTTGCAGGGGCGGCCGTCGGCGGAAGCTGCGCGCACGGCGGAAACCATTGTGGCGCAGGGGAATCCGACCGCATCACAGCAAGCCAAGGCGGCGCCGCAGTTCACAGCACCGCCCACGGTAGTCGGCGCCGGGTCACCGATGGTTGCGCAAACCCCTGCCGCGGCCATGCCTTCGATGCAGACTCCACCCGGATCGCTTCCGGCAGCGGCGGTTCCGGCGGGATCGGTTCCGACGGGATCGATTCCGGCACGGGCGATTCCGTCCACCGCGATCCCCGGCACCCCATTCCCAGCGGCACCCCCGCGCGAGGCCAGCGGTTGCCGCACTGTGATCATCGGACTGGGATCCATTGTGACAGTCCTGGCGCTGGCCATGGCGGGTGTTGTGGGGTACGCGGTGTACGACTCGAAGTATCCCAGTTGGAGCCGTGACGAGCAGCGCATCGCCGCCACCTTCCCGAAACTGGTGCCCGGCAAGCCGAAAGTGCCCGGCTGGCACGACACCACCTGCGATGGGTACGCCGACAGCCATGAGAAGGCAGCCATCTACTGCTTCAGCGCGAACAAGGATTTCTCCTTCACCCTGCGTTATTTCGACACCCCCGAGGACGCGGACCAGGATTTCCAGCTCCCCGCTCCCGGCAACAACGCGCTGTACACGCACGAACAGCTGCGCACCGAAATCCACCCCGACGTGCCCGAACCGATGAAGCTGATGTTCACCGACCCCGACGATCGGCGCAGCAAGATCTACACCGGATTCAGCATGGATTCCGACCGCAACCTGTTCACAGTGGAAATCGAGTACGACACCTCTTCCGACGACGATCAGAAGGTATCCCTCTGGAAGTCCATGCCGCTCGGTAAGTGACGCGCGTCCGCCCCGAAGGCATTCGCGCAGTTCGCTGTCGAGTCGTGCGGCAGCGTCGAACAGGGTTTCGGCACTGGACCGCCCACCAGAAGATCTGCTCGGCCGCTCAGTGGTGGAACGGCTGACGTGTCGTTCCATGTTACTGGCGCAGTGCACTTTCCAGACGTGCGCTATTCCCTGCAGTCGTGGAGCCAGCAACGACTTGCAGAGGCGTAAGGGTGCGCCAGGTCGCCGGCACCCCCGCGCATCAGCAAGGCGCAGTCGAGCACCGCGCTGCCTGGCGGGAACCGGTCGCGGTCGTCGAAGACCGTGGACCGAACCGAGCGGATCTCGACCGACTCGACGTGCCACGAGTTCGTCTGGAGTTCGAGCCCGTCGAGGCATTGACCGCGACGCGTGGCCGAGAATCCGGCCGAGCCACATCGCCCAACCGCCAACCAGTTGAGGTCGCATCGGCGGCGGGGCACCAAGCGTGCGGCGGCCTCAGGGTCGACTCGGTAGTTCACAAGACGGCGTCGCTCGACGACCTGGACATCCGCGGCTCTGCGCCGCGATCGTCGATCGACTGACTTTCGGCGGACACAACATCGAAACCGGATGGTCACCGGCGCAGCCACTTTAGACTCGCGACATGTTTCGGCTGATCTTGTTGGTGCCGTTGGCCTGCTGGCTGCTCGCGGCGCGAGCGCCCCGCACCCGGTGGCGCGTAGGTGTGGTGTTGGCGGTGCTGACCGTGGCCGAGCTGGGTGTGTCGTTCGGGGGCTGGCGACTGCGCCACTATCAGCACAGTCTCGAGGTGCCGATGATCGCCGCCGGTGTCGTGGTGCTGCTGGCGGGACTGATCTGGGACTGGGCCGATACCGACGGTGGCGGGGTGCGGCAGTGGATCGCCCGGGTGCTCGGCGGGCTGTACGGCCTACTGGCCCTGTTCGTGCTGCTGTTCTTCGTGCTGGGCGACCTCGGCGTCTTCGCGAGCGCCCCAGTCTACGGAGGCAAGGCCGTCGCGACCCCCGACGCCGAACTGCTGCTACCCCTGCCCGCCGGCCTGACGGTCGTCGACGAAACGACCAGCTGCGAGGACTCCGACGCGGGGAGCTTCTGCGATCGCACCTTCGCCATCGCCGCCGCCGACGGCACGCCCGATGATCAGGTGGCCGGCCGCTTGCTCGCTCATCTGGGTGATTCCGGCGGCTGGACATTCGGTTCTGCGGGCGAGGAAAGGCTCGCCGACTGGAGCGGTACCCGGTGGCGCGCCTGCCGCACCGCGGGCTGGTGGCTGGATCGCCAGAACGAGCACGTCTCGGTCTTCGCCTTCACCCCCGGCATACCGCACAACCGATTCGCTCCGGCACAGGCAGCCGTCACCGTTGAATTCGGGTTCTCCCACCAGGTCTGCGAATAGCGCGGGCGGACCAGCCCGGCCGGCGGCGATCGGACGGATCCGCGCGGCAGCCGCGCCGCAACCCGGACGTGGTGATCGCCGACCTGGCCTACTCCGCTGTGTCGAATCGAACCCTATTGCGGCGCAAACGCATCCAGGCCGTCATCCCGGAACGCTCCGATCAGGTCGCCAACCGAAAACGCAAGGGCCGACACGGCGGTCGGGCGCCGAGCTTCGACACCAAAACCTACAAGCGTCGCAACGTCGCCGAACGCGCCTTCAACCGAGGCGAGCACTGGCGCGCGGTCGCCGCGCGCTATGACAAGCTCGCGATCACCTACCGCGCCGGATTCGTCCTGGCCCTGATCGTCGAATGGCTCAAATCATTGGGAGACACGACCTGGTCCGTGTTTTGAAGGTGGGTTTAGTTGGGGGCTGGTCCAGGCGAGGCAGCTACTGGCGCAAATTGCGGTCGAACAGGGCCAGCAGTTCGCGGTAGTGCCGTTCGTCGGCTTCGGGGTGGTAGGCGGAAGTATCGGCCTGGGTGTAGCCGTGTTGGGCACCCTCATAGACCTCGGTGCGGTAGCGGACGCCGGCGGCATCGAGTGCCTTGTCGAACTGGGCAATGTGTTCCGGAGTCATGTGGTGATCCTCGCCGGCGTGGGCGAAATACAGCTCCGCCGTGATGTTTCCGACGGTCAGGTGCGGACTGTCCGGGGTGTCGGTGACGAGTGGTCCGCCATGGAATCCGGCCACCGCCGCGACCCGATCGGGGAACATGGCGGCGGTCAGCACCGCCAGCCGCGCACCCATGCAGTAGCCGGTGACGCCGACCTTTCCTGAGGCGACCTGCGGCGACGCTGCCAGCCACTTCAGGTAGGCGTCGGTATCCGAACGCAGGTTCTCCGGTGTCAGCTCGCGGATCATCGGGAAGACCTGCTGGAAGATCTCCGGCCGCTCCGCCGGGTCGATGAATTCCGGCAGCTCGATCACCGGCGCACGCCCGTGCCGGTAATAGGCGTTCGGAAGCAGGACGGTGTAACCGTGGGCGGCAATACGATCGGCCAGCGACCGCAAGCTGGACCGCAGTCCGAAGCCGTCCTGAATCACCAGCACTCCCGGGTGGGCGGCGCCATCGTCGGGATAGACGACATACGCATCGGCGACACCATCGGGCGTCGGAACGTCGATCGACATGCCGTGCACCGCAATCATCGTTGGATCCTCCTGTCGCGTCGACTCTTTCGAACGTACCGCATTCAGAATCGGCCGATTCGATTCACCTACCGGTCGCGCCGATGATGCGATCGAGCCGGCCGACGCCGAAGCGTTCGCGGTCACGGCGCAGGCGCGGAAACGACGGTGACCTGGGGCGATTCGCGGATCAGCCCGACCGGCAACGGGCGGAGGTGGTGTCCGATTCGTTCAAGACGTCTGCTCGTGTGCCTTCTAGGTTCGGTGGGGTGAAGAAGCTGACTGCCGAGGCGATCGATCGCGCGGAGAAGTACATCCTGTCGAATGCGCGGGTGCTCGAACGGCACCGGTTCGCGGCGGCGTTCCGGGGCGGGGATCCGGCGATGGTCGTGGCCGCGTTGCAGCCCTACCGCAACAACGACGGCGGGTTCGGGCAGGCACTCGAACCGGACGGTCGCGGGCCGGGGAGTCAGCCAGCGGCGGTCCAGGCGGCGTTCGCATTCCTCGACGAGGTGGGGCGGCTGGGCGATGAGTTGGTGCGGAGCGCTTGTGACTACCTGCTGGCGATCAGCGCTGAGGATGGCGGGTTGCCGTTCGTACACCCCAACGCCGACGGTTACGCGCGAGCACCGTGGTGGCAGATCCCGGAGCGATACGAGGGTTCGCTTATTCCGACCGGAAGCATCGCAGGGTTGTTGCACAAGAACAATTTCGAACACCAGTGGCTCGGTCCGGCCACGGACTACTGCTGGCAGATGGTCGAGAGCGTCAGCCGCGTAAACACGTACGAGACGATGGCAGCGATCACGTTCCTGGACAATGTTCCCGATCGCGGACGCGCGGAAGCGGCTGCCGAGCGGCTCGGCAAGATCGTGCGCACCCAGACCATGGGCACCGACTCGGACGAGTCCTACGCGCCGTGGGACTTCGCGGTGACGCCGGAAAGTATTGCCCGCCAATGGTTTATCGATGATGAGCTCGAGGTGAGCTTGGACGTTCTCGTCGAATCGCAACAAGCGGATGGGTCCTGGCCGGTGCGCTGGCCGGCGTGGACGCCGGTGACCGGTTTCGAGTGGGGCGGCTGGGTGACCATCGAGGCGATCAAAATCCTGACCAGTCACGGGCGCGCCCCTGACGAGACGTTCTGAGATGTCGGGTTTTCGGTGACGACACGGTCGCTACAGCCGGGCCTACGCAGGTCCTCGCAACGGCGGCCGCGGTCCGCGGTTTCGGCCGCGCTGATGGTCACCGGACCGTCCCTGGAAATGCCTTCGAACTACGACGACCACCTCTGGCCACCGCGCGAGACAAGCCAGAAATGGCCATTCCGTACCGCAGGTCGGGGCACCGAGCTGGACAACGATTCACTGGCACAGGACAACCGGGGCCGAACCGTCAGCGGACGAATCCAATTGCACCACAGACTATTTGCATTGCCGCCCGATTGCGCAATACTCGCAATACCCGCATGACCACCCATCGATACCACAATCTGAAACCCAACTTCTTCACCGGCGGTGGGAATCCGACGCTGCCGGTCCATGGCATTGTCGACGCGAAATGTCACGGCCTCCTACGGGGGCCAACCGTCGATGAGGGTTTGCAGCATGGATTTGCGCATATCGGTATTGCGAGGACGCCGGAGGCACCGGCGGATGGCAGCTGTCGCCGCAGCCGTGGTCGTCGCGGTTGCGCCACTGTTCGTCGTCGCTCCGCAGGCGAACGCGGATGCGGACGCCGTCGTCGAGCGAATCGAGCGCACCTCCGCACAGCAATGGCAGATGTACGTTCGCTCCCCCGCGATGAAGCGGACCATTCACCTCGACGTCCTGGTCCCCGCGAACCAATCGGCGCCCCGCCCGACTTTGCTGCTGCTGGACGGTAACGGGGCAACGGAATCCCAGTCGGCGAGCACCTGGACGCTGCGCGGCGGCGCCAAGGAATTCTTCGCCGACAAGCCGGTCAATGTGGTGATGCCGGTCGGCGGCGGGGGCACCTATTACACCGACTGGTTGCAGGATGATCCCAAAATCGGACACCAGAAGTGGGAAACCTTTCTCACCTCCGAACTGCCGCCGCTGATCGACCGCGAACTGAAGGGCAATGGCGTCTACGCCGTGGGCGGACTTTCGATGGGAGCGGGAGCGGCCGCCATTCTGGCCGTCCGGCACCCCGATATGTTCCGAGCCCTCGCGGCCTTCAGCGGTTGCTACTCCACCGACGGTGTCGGGCAGTTGTCGGTGCGCCCGGTGGTCGAATCGAAGGGCGGCAACCCGGACAACATGTGGGGCACCGCGGGCAACCCGGAGTGGGCGGCCCACGATCCGAGCAAACACCTCGACGCGCTGCGCGGCAAACCGGTCCACCTCTACATGGGCACCGGCATACCCGGCCCCGACGATGCCCCCTTCGACGATCGCTGGTCCTGGCCCAACGACCCGCTCCGCGCGAACGAGATCGAACAGGTCTCGCACGACTGCACCCTCGCCCTCTCCCCCGCCATGAAACTCTTCGGCGCCGACGTCTCCGTCGACTACGCCGCCATCGGCGTCCACTCCTGGCCGTACTGGAAGGCCGCCCTCCCCAAATCCTGGCCAGCCCTAAAAGCCGGCCTCGGCGTATAACCCGCACCCAAAAGCCCCGAGCCCCCGCAGCGCCGCTAGACCCACCGCCCCACACCCACCACGCCCTCACAGACATGGACGAGTGATCACCATGCTCTGGTGCAGGCAAACGTCGAGAGCCATACTGCGTCAGCGCATTCTCGTCGGTTGAGGGGGCTTGTGCGGCGCGCAGGGTGAGGGGGTGGCGCATCTGTGTGCGGTGGCGCGTTGTTGGTTGTCGCAAGAATGTTGTGTGGCTGCGGTGAGATCGGGTGGGGGGAATTGGTGTGGGGGCGGGGAATGAGCGGGGGGCGCTTGGTGGAGGGGGAATACTGTGGGTGTGGGTTGGGTTACACCTGTTAGCCGTGATGTGTGTGCGGCGGAATCGAGTGCGACGGTGGGAGATTCGATGAGCGTGCGAGCGGTGTGGAACGGCATTGTGCTGGCAGAGAGCGATGACACTGTGGTGGTCGAGGGCAATCACTACTTTCCGGTGGGGTCGCTGAATGGCGAGTATTTCCGGGACAGCGATACCCATACCGTCTGCGGCTGGAAGGGGCTCGCGTCCTATTACACGGTGGAGGTCGAAGGCGCGAAGAATCCGGATGCCGCGTGGTACTACCCGGATCCGAAGCCGGAGGCCGAGCAGGTGCGCGATCGCGTCGCCTTCTGGAAGGGCGTCGACGTCGTCGAGGCATGACGCGTCCGGGGAGTCGGCGCGCACTGGCAGCGCGCACCGAGTAAGAACGATGGCATGCGACATCCCGCCAGCCCGATCCTCAACGCGCTGACTTTCCAACCGGATCGGCAGATCCTGCAGACGCCGTCGGTCCTCGGGATGGACTACACCGAACTGTCCATCCCGACAACCGACGGCGAGACCCTGCACGGCTGGTGGCTGCCCGCCGCACACCCGATCGGACACGTCCTGTTCGCCCACGGGAATGCGGGCAATATCGGCGACCGCGTGCCGATCTACGCGCTGCTCACCGAAATCGGTTTGGATGTACTGACTTTCGACTATCGCGGCTACGGCCGCAGCACTGGCCGCCCCACCGAACACGGCACCTACCTCGACGCCCACGCCGCCAGGCGGAGCATGCTCGAACAGCCGGGAGTCAACCCCGAACGTGTCCTCTACCTGGGCAAATCACTCGGCGGCGGCGTACTGCTGGAACTGGCCACCGAATATCCCCCCGCCGGACTGGTGCTGATGTCCACCTTCACCGGCCTCCGCGACGCGGCCCGCTCCGTATATCCATTCCTCCCCGGCCCACTGGTCCCCGACGCCTACCCGAGCCTGCGCCGCATCCGCGAACTGCAAGCCCCCGTCCTGATCATGCACGGCGACCACGACGAACTCCTCCCCCTACGCCACGCCGAGCGCCTGTTCGCCGCCGCCCCCGAACCGAAACAACTGGTGATCTTCCCCGGCGCAGGCCACAACGACCTCATCATCTCCACCGAGGTCTCCTGGATCGATCTCATCCGCGCCTGGACCGCCGAACTGCTCACGACCTGATCGCAGTCGTGCGTAGCCTGGCGATATGAGTGATTTGGGTGAGATCACCGCACGGCTCGCGGCGTTATCCGATGACGAACTGCTTTCGGTGCTCGGCACCGCCACCGCCGGGCGAGCGCGACTAGCCTGGGTGCACACTGCGGTCGTCGAAGCCGCTGGCCTCGGTCATATGGGATCGGATGCGACTGTGAGTCCCGCCACCCCAAAGCCGCAGACGCATGATCAGGAATCCGACGCCGCGACATCCGGGCAGGTCGGAGGCGTTTTTCCGGTACCAGCGGTACCGGTACCGCCGACCGGTATTCCGGCCGGGCCCGAGGTGGGCGGATATTCCTCCGGCGGAGTCCCTACCTTCGAGTCGGTTCGCGATAAGGTCGAGCAGCGCTTCGGCACCGCGCAGGGGATGGGCGAACTCGACCGGCAGACCCCAGCGGGCCGCAGCGCCGACGAACAATGGGAGGCGCGCGAGAAAGCCGCGCGTGAGCGTCTGGAACAGATACGGAAATCGTTGCACGGCAACGACGTCGAATCGAACGATCCGTAGGCTGGCCCAGCGCGACGGACTATGGATGTGATGGTGGAATTCGATGAGCGAGCCGCGTGAGATCGCCGAACGGCTACTCGATGCCCAAGTGGAATTCCTGCTGGCCGAGGTGAGCGGCGACCGCTTCACCGAGGTCGTCGCCCGTGACGTGGAATCGGTGATCGGGGTTGCCGACACCCTCATCTTCCGCGATGTCGTGGAAATCGACCAGGCCAAGGAGACGGTCCGCACCGTAATCGACCTGATCGGCGGCAGCCCGGTCATCGCGGATATGGTCGGAGTCTTCGCCGACTCGATCTACGACAATATCGCCGCGAACAATGACTACACCCTCGGCCAGGTGGTCGAGCGCGAACCGGTCGAGGCACTGCTGGAGAAGATCTTCGGCATGCACCAGGCGCAGGAGCGCATCCTGGAGCGGCTCACCGAGAGCCCGCTGGTCGCCACCGTCGCCTCGAAATTCGTGGACAAGCTCATCTCCGATTTCATGGAGGCGAACAAGCAGATCGCGGGCAAGATTCCGGGCGTCTCCTCGCTGATCTCCATGGGGCAGTCGGCGGCCAAGACCGCCAAGAAGGCCACCGAGAGCACCTTTATCGGCGATATGGCGGGCAAGGGCGCGGTCTTCGCGCTGAAGCGCACCAACAATGCCATTCGGGAGATGCTGCGCGACGCTCCGGTGCACGATGCCGCGATGGAGTTCTGGGATCTGCACGCCGACGAACCGGTGAGCGGTCTGCGGGACTATCTGAGCCAGAAAGATCTGAACGAACTGGTGCTGCTCTGCTACGAGATCGCCGTAACCACCAGGGAGAAGGAGTACTTCGGGCTGCTCGTCGATGAGTGCGTGGATGTCTTCTTCACCAAGTACGGCGATTACACGCTGGCCGCCATGCTGCCGGAACTCGGCCTGTCCGGCGACGATATCGCCAAGGAGATCCTGCGCTACGGTCCTGCCGTAATCGCGGGTGCGAAGCGAAATGGCGTGCTGGGCAAGCTGATTCGCGAGCGGCTGGAGCCGTTCTACACCTCGGATGTGGTGCTCGGGATTCTGGGCGAGATCAAGGGCTGAGTCCGATATTCCCCGCGTCCGGTGGGCGCGGGGAACCCTTCACGGGGCCAGGTGATCGCCGTTGCGGACCTCTTCCACGGTGCGGCCGATCATTTCGCGCAGCGTTGCGGCGATGCGCTGACGATCGGTCGGCTTCACGATCACGGTACGACTGCCGAAACTGACATAGCGGCCGTCATTTTCGAAATCGATGATTTGAAAGTCCTTGCGGCCCTTGGTATGCCGATTGTCCACACTGCCGAACGGATACACCCCCACGTGTACGGTGGCGGTCGTCGGCCGACGGAAGAACTTCTCGAACTCCTCGCGCACCGTCGGACGCCACGCATCGCGCACCACCGGCGGCGGCTTCTCCAACTCCTCGACCGGAACCTGCATCGGTTTACCCTGTCCCGCACGGCATTCCGGCAATACATCGACCACTGCGGGCGCCAGATCCTCGGCCGTGCGGAAGAGCAGGTCCACCGCACCGCCGTGCTCGTGATCGAGGCCGGGCTGCTGGATCGCCAGCGCGGCGTGCTGGAAATGCACGCCACCGTGCGCACGGATCTTGTGCTCGTTGCGCGGGCCGTGGAATCCGGCCACCTCCACCCGCGCCTCCGGTGCCAGCAGCACCTCGACGGCACGCACCAGATCCTCGTCCAGCTGCGGCATCACCACCTCGGCCGCGGCCCGGCGCAGCCGATCCGAATCCTCCTGGAAGACCTCGGTGGAGCGATGTCGCAGCGGATACGGGAGCACATCCCGTCCGGTCGACTCCCAGAGCACTCGGAATTCGAGCGCGGTGAATCGCCACCGCCGCGCGGTTGTCATGCGGTCTTCCTGTTCCTACTCGCCGATGACCGGCGGGACCGTCTTCGGCGCATTGGTGAGCCCGGTGAGCTCTTCGCCGTTCTGCTGGTTGATCAAGTAATCGGGGATGCCCTTGGTGGACTCGTTCTCGTCCTTGCCGCCGCGATTACCGGGTGAGCCCATACCGGACATACCGTTGCGGCCCGTGGTTGCGGCAGTCGTTGCGGTCGCCGCGGTGGTGGCGGCGGTACCGGTGGGCGTGCCGGTGACCGTTCGGCCCGGCGACTGGCTGGTCGCACCGGGGGTGCCGCTCGGGCTGCCCGAACGGTTCGGCGAACCCGTGGTGGTCGGCGTTGTCGTCGACGACGGATTGGTCGCGGTGGTATCCGGCTTCGTCGTTGTCGGCTCGGTGCTGGTGGTCGACGAAGGTGTCGTCGAACTATCCGTCGACTGGGTACTCGACGGATCGGTGGACGGACTCGGCTCGGTGGGCTTGGGCTCCTGCTTGTCCGTCGGCTGATTGCCCGGGGAGGTACCAGGACCGCTGCCACCAGGGCTGTTACCCGGCCCGCCGCCGGGAGTCTCGCCCGGCTTCGCCGTCGGGTTATCGGGTTTGGGAATGACCGGGACGTTGGTGTCGGTCTCCTCGATGACCGGCGCGTAGACGGTGCGCAGCACCCGGACCGCCTCGGCATGTGCGGTGCTCTCGGCCTCATCGTTATCGCGCCAGCCCCGGCCCGCGATCCAGTGCCTGGCATTCTCGACATTCGAGCGCAGGTCGGGCGCGTGCGGCACCAGCGCCTTGGTCGGTTCCAGACCGGTCCCGAGTTCGGCCACCTTGCTGCCGGTCAGTTTGGCGGCATTGGCGAGCTGCACGGCCTGGGTGCTGTAATCCCCGACGGCCTTGGCGACGGCATTGCGGGTGGCACCCTTCCAGATGCCTTCATCGGTCGCGCGTTCCATCGCCTTCTTGAAGGTGTCCAACGAGGTCTCGGCGCGTTTGCCGATTTCATTCCATGCGGTCGCGAGATTGTCGACGGCGGTGATATCGATCTTGTCGACCTTCTCGCGCAGCTCTGCGGTCGACGGCCGATCGAAGTCGTCGCGGCCCTGCACCGAACGCGGTCGGTAATCGCCCTGGAAGCCAATGCCATTGGCAGTGCTGCGCACACCGTCGCGCTGCTGGTTGTACTTGTTCTGCACGGCCGCAGGATCAACACCCGGCTGACGTTCCTCACCCGCGATCCAGTCGGTCAGACTCTCCAACATCGCGGACCCGAGATCACTTGCGCTCCAATTGAACATGCCGAACCCCATGGCTCAACCGCCCATCGATCGCAGCATCAACGTCATTCGGTGCGCCATCCCCACCCTCTCGACCCGTCCGAAGATCCTTACCATATCAAACGGTATCCCCACCCACCCCACGCCGAACCATTCTCAGCACTGGCACTAGCTGCACGGCCGATCACCTCCGGCGCGTGACTATGGCCAGCTCCTGCCCGCGCAGTAATGCCCTGGGCCGCAACGCGAAACGGCCCCGGGCGGCATACCGTCCGGGGCCGACTTCAACTGACTAACCGCGCAGCACCGCGCCTACTGCGTCGGCAGCCGCGGCGACCGCCGAGTCGCGGGCCGCACTCGCCTCGTCCTCGGTGAGCGTGCGGTCGGAGGCGCGGAAGCGCAGGGCGTAGGTGAGCGACTTGCGTCCCTCGCCCGCCTGCGCGCCCTCGTACACATCGAACAGGGCGATATCCTCCAGCAGCGCACCGCCGCCGGTGCGCAGCGCCGACTCCACCGAGGCGGCGGGGACGGTCTTGGCCACACTCACCGAAACGTCCTGCAGTACCGCAGGGAACGGGGAAACCACTGGGACAGGCCGAGATTCGCGCAGCGGCAGGGCATCGAGATCGAGTTCGAGGGCGCAGGTGCGCGGCGGCAGACCGGCACGCTCCAAGACGGCCGGATGCAATTCGCCTGCATGCCCGACGATCCGGCCATCGACCACCAATTCCGCGCACCGTCCCGGATGCCACGGCAGATACGAAGCGGTGCGACGCTCGATCGTCACACCCGCCGCGTCACCGATCGCATCGGCCAGCGCGAACGCGTCGGCAGCCTCGGCCGGACGTCCCGCACCCCACGGCCCGCGCGGTTCCCGGCGACCGGTGAGGACAGCGCCGATATGCACCGGCTGTGCGGGCAGCGAATCGAGCAGTTCCGCGATCTGTTCGTCGGTGGGCCGACGATCCACGGGCAGCACGTCGACCGCGCGCACGTTCGGACCGGGCTGCACCACCTGCGCGATGCCGAAGATCGCGAGATCACGCGCGCCGCGAGAGATATTGCGCGCGGCCACTTCCAGCAGACCGGGCAGCAGTGTGGTCGCCAGTTCCGGACGCTCGGTATCGAGCGGATTCAGCACCCGCGTGGTGTTGCGCCGCGGGTCGTCGGCATCCAGGCCCCAGGTGTCGAACACATCGGCAGGAAGGAAAACCGGCGGCGGCACCTCGACACATCCGGCGAAGGCCAGCGCCCGGCTCACCGCGCGACGCCGCCGCTGTCCGGCGGTCAGACCACGTCCGGCCGGGGCGGTCGGAATGACCGACGGGATCTGCTCGAGCCCTTCCAGCCGCAGCACCTCCTCGACGAGGTCCGCGGGCTGCGCCAGATCGGGCCGCCAACTCGGCGGCGTGACCACCAACTGCCCGTGCCCGGTGGCCTCGTTGACACCCACCTCGACCGTGCAGCCGATCTGCGCGAGACGACGCGCGGAGGTACCGGTCGGGTAGACCACGCCCGCCACCCGATCGGCGTGATCGATATCGATCCGGATCGGCGGCGCGGCTGGCACCGGCACCCGCACATCGGTGAGCGCGGATTCCACAGTGCCACCGGCGATTTCGGCCAGCAGCTGGGCGGCGCGATCGAGCGCGGCGACATTGATCTCCGGATCCACGACCCGCTCGTAGCGCTTACCGGCCTCGGAGACCAGCTTGTGCCTGCGCGCGGTGCGGTAGACCAGCAGCGGATTCCAGGTGGCGGCCTCGAGCACGATATCGGTCGACCCGGCGCCGACTTCCGTTGTCGCGCCGCCCATGACGCCCGCAAGCGAAATGACGCCGGAGTCGTCGGCGATCACCACATCCTCGGCGTCGAGCACCCGCTCGACCTCATCGAGGGTGCGCAGCGTCTCGCCCGCATTGGCAGTCCGCACGACCAGACCGCCATTGAGCTTGTCCGCGTCGAAGGCGTGCAGCGGCTGCCCGAGCTCGAGCATCACGTAGTTGGTGACATCGACCGCAGGCGAGATCGGACGCACACCCGACAGCAGCAGGCGGCGCTGCAACCACCAGGGGCTCACCGCATTCGGATCGATGCCGGTGACCCGGCGCACCGCGAACCGGGTGCACTTGGACTCCGGCTCGAGCCGAACCGACCACGCCTGCCGCTCGTCATCGGGCAGTATCCGCACCGCGGGATCGGCGTATTCCAAATCGAATCCGCACGCCAATTCGCGCGCCAGACCGCGGGCCGAGAAGCAGTAGCCGCGGTCCGGCGTGATGTTCAGCTCGATGACCGTATCGTCGAGTCCGAGCAGCTCATTGGCATCGGTACCGGGTTCGGCGGTACCCGGCTCGAGCACCAGAATGCCCGAATGATCCTTGCCGATACCGAGTTCGGCGACCGAGCAGATCATGCCGTTGGAGACATGCCCGTAGGTCTTGCGCGAGGAGATCCGGAAACCACCGGGCAGCACACCACCCGGCAGGACCACGACCACCAGCTCGCCGACCGCGAAATTGGTTGCGCCGCAGACGATCTCCTGCAGGTCCGGGTTGCCGATATCCACCTTGCAGAACCGGATCGGCTTCTTGAACTCGGTCAGCTCGGTGATCTCGGCGACGCGGCCGACCACCAGCGGCTTATCGATATCACCGGTCACCCGCTGGAGCTTGTCGACCTCTTCGACCTCCAAACCGACACGGACGAACCCGGCGTCGAGCTCCTCCGGCGTCACCGACCACTCGGGGGTGGTCCGGCGGATGATGTCCGTCAGCCAGGACTGCGCTACTCGCACTTGACGTTTCGCTCTCTCGATGGATGGAAGGTCAGGACCGGATACCGAAGGGCAGCGTGAACCGCACGTCACCCTCGACGATGTCACGCATGTCCGGGATGCCATTGCGGAACTGCAGCGTCCGCTCCAGCCCCATGCCGAACGCGAACCCGCTGTACACCTCGGGATCGATCCCGCTGGCGATCAGCACCTTCGGGTTCACCATGCCGCAGCCGCCCCATTCGACCCAGCCAGCGCCGCCCTTCTTGTCCGGGAACCACACATCGACCTCGGCCGATGGCTCGGTGAACGGAAAATAGTTGGGGCGCATACGAGTCCGCGTATCCGGCCCGAACAGGGCGCGGGCGAACGCGTCCAGGGTGCCGCGCAGATGCGCCATGGTCAGGCCCTTGTCCACCGCGAGCCCCTCCACCTGGGAGAAGACCGGGGTGTGGGTGGCGTCGAGCTCATCGGTGCGGAAGGTGCGGCCGGGGCACACCACATAGATGGGCAGTTCGCGCTCGAGCAGCGAACGCACCTGAACCGGTGAGGTGTGCGTGCGCAGCACCTGGCGCGACCCCTCCGGCGCGATGTGGAAGGTGTCCTGCATGGTGCGTGCCGGATGGTCGGGCAGGAAATTCAGCGCGTCGAAGTTGAAGTGCTCGGTCTCGACCTCGGGTCCCTCGGCGACCTCCCAGCCCATCGCGACGAAGACATCGGCGATCTGCTCGGAGATAACGGTGATCGGATGTCTGGCGCCGACGGCCGCCCGGACCGCGGGCAGTGTCACATCGATCGCCTCGGCGACCAGGACAGCGGCGTCGCGCTCGGCGAGCAGCACCGTGCGGCGCGATTCGAAGGCCTCCGATACCCGGGCCCGCGCGACATTCACGCGCTTGCCCGCATCCGCCTTCTCCGACTTCGGCAGGCTACCCAGCGCGCGTTGCGCCAAGGCCAGCGGCGCCTTACCGCCGAGATGCTCGGTCTTCGCGACCGCGAGCGCATCGAGATCGGCGGCCGCCGCAAACGCCTTCTCGGCTTCCGCCGCGGCAGCGGCCAGAGCCTCCTCGGTCAGCGCTGCGTTCTCGACTCCATCGTTGTCGTCGGCCACGATCGTTCGTCTCTCCCCTGGGGATCGGTTCGCGGGTCCGCGTGATTGCCTACCCACATTGCTGCTGGTCGAATCGTATTCGATGCGCCGGAGGCAATTCATCCGGATTACCGCCGCGTCGCCCGCCGAGCGTGTGCCACCACCGGCTCGCGCAGAGTTCACCCAGGCCAGCGCCCGTGCGGCGCCCCGAGCCATTGTCGCGCCGATGGGGCGTACAGCAAACCAACGATGAAACAGACAACCGCACCGATCACGATCCCGTAGATCCGACCACCGCCCAGCAAGAGTCCGAGCGCCGCCAGCAGCAGCGGCAATTGGATGACGATCGCGATAACGCGCAGCAGCCCCCATTTCCGGCCGACGAACACCGCCACCCCCGCCAGAAAGACCACCATCCCGAGCGCCATCAGCCAGTAGATCTGAATGGCGATACCCGATTCGCGACCGATCGCCCCCGCAGCCATGGCCACCAACCCCGCCCCTTCCAGCGCGATCAGCCCACCCGCCACCCGCACCACAGCAGGAACGCGCCCCCGCAGCACTTCACCCTTTGGGCTCGCCACACCGCGAGTGTACCGATAGCACTTGAGCATTATCGCAGGTCGCGTGATATCCACAGCCCCGGCCTTGTACGCACCACCCACGCTCGATAGCACCCATCGTTCGCGCTAGACGGACCACGACCAAGCCCTCGCGGCGCGTCCACCAAGACGACGGCCATATCGAAGTACGCCACACGAAAACCAGGAAAGGGGCGCAGCGCGCCTATCAGGGCGGCGCGGCGACGATCGCAGCGGCACATCCGCACCACGAGGCACGACGACACACAAATGCGCCGGCCTCAGGCGATCAGCCCAGGACGGGTACGTGGGGCTCGGTCGGCAGTTGACAGCACGCGGCATCGAACAGCACTCGGCGGGTGAACCCGCTGCACGCACACCACGACCGATGTCCACCCGCCCGCCACCAGCAGCCCGAGGCCAGCCCGCGGCGCCGATGAGCACGCGGCGCCGATCGCGCAAGCAGCGGCACACCCGCACCGCAATGGAGGCCACACGTAAATGCGCCCGCAGTCAGCCCGCGCCACCGATCAGCGCAAGGCAACGTCCACACCACAGGGGGGACAACCACAGACACAAGTGCACCCGCCCCAGGCGTTCGGCCCGGGGCGGGCGGACGGTCTCGATCAGCGGATCAGTCCGCGGATTCGATGCGGCTGGGCAGGAGACGGGAGAGCACTGCGCCTGCCGCGACGATTGCGGCGCCGACCCATACGGCCGGGATCAGGCCGTCGACGAAGCTCTGCGGGTTGGTGTAGGAGCCATGGGAGGCGAAGACCGATGCCAGTATCGCGACACCCATGGCGACTCCAACCTCGCGGATGGTGCTGTTGGTGCCCGAGGCCATGGCTCGATCCTCCGGACTCGCGCTGGCCATCACGACCGTGGAGCCGGGCGCGAATGTCAGGCCCATGCCGATGCCGCCGAGTAGGAACGGCCCGACGAATGCGCCGTAGCTCGCATCGACCGAGGTGATGGCCGCCATCCAGCCCAGCGCCACCGCCAGCAGCGCCTGACCGGCCGTCAGCAATGTCCGTGCGCCGACGCGGTCCACGACCAGACCGGCGAGCGGAGCGACCAGCATCGGCGCCATCGTCCACGGCATGGTGCGGATGCCGGACTGCAGTGGCCCATAGCCCTGGACGACCTGGAAGTACTGCGCCAGCAGGAAGATCGAGCCGAAGACACCGACCGAGAAGGTGAAGCCGGTCGTATTGCTCACCCGGAAGGCGCGGGAACGGAACAGCCGCAGCGGCAGCATCGGATCGGTCGTACGCAGCTCCCACACGATCAGCAGGCCGAGCAACACCATTCCGCCGATCAGCGTGGACAGCACACCGGTCGAGGTCCAGCCGTCATCGGCACCGTGGATCACGCCCCACACCACCGCCAGCACTCCGCCCGCGGACAACACCAGCCCCAGCGGATCCAGCCGCTTGGCCCGGCCGTGCGATTCGGTGAGCACCCGCGCCGCGAACGGCAGCACCAGCAGGCCGATCGGCACATTGATCCAGAAGATCCACTGCCAGCTCAGCCCCTCGACCACCGCGCCGCCGATCAGCGGGCCGAGTGCGACGCCGAGTCCGGAGATACCGCCCCAGATGCCGATGGCGGCGCTGCGCATCCGCTCGGGCACCGCCGATGACAACAGCGTCAGCGATAGCGGCATCACCGCGGCGGCACCGAATCCCTGCACCGCCCTGGCGGCGATCAGCATCCACGGTTCGGTGGCCACCGCGCAGGCGGCCGAGGCCAGGGTGAACAGCGCGATACCGGACAGGAAGACCCGGCGGCGCCCGAGCCGGTCGCCGATGGAGGTGGCCGTGAGCAGCAGCGATGCGAACGAGAGTGTGTAGGCATTGACGAACCACTGCAGGTCGGCCAGCGATGCGCCGAGTTCGCTGCGGATCACCGGTAGTGCATTGGTCACCACCAGGTTGTCCAGCGTGACCATGAACATCGGCAGGCCGACGGCGGCCAGTACGGCGGCGAATCGGCGTCCGCCCATGCGCTGTTCGAGCAGGACCGGCGGGGCGGAGGTTTCGAGTGACATGTTCCAGCCTTTGTTGTAATCGACTGATAACTAATTGAATTGGAGAGTATGCATCGACTGATAACATGTCAAGGGCAAGCGGCCGACCGACGAAGTGGAGACCGATGGCGAGCGCAGCCCGAACCCGAATGACCGCCACCGAACGCAGCGAGGACGTCCTGCGCGCGGCCATCGCCGCCTTTGCCGAATCCGGTTACGCCGCAACCAAAACCGATGAGATCGCGCGGCGCGCTGGCGTCTCGCAGCCGTATGTCATCCGCCTCTTCGGCACCAAACAGCAGCTGTTCCTGGCCGCATCGAACCGAGTCTGCGACCACATCGAGGACGTCTTCCGCGCGGCCGCCGCCGAGGGCATCACGCCCGACTCGACGGCGGAGGAGAAGATGCGCGCACTGGGCACCGGCTACAAAACGTTCCTCAACGAACGCGAACCACTCCTGGTGCTGCTCCAGTCCTTCGCCGCCTCCTCCGACCCCGCCATCGGCCCCGCCGTGCGCGAGCGCTTCGGCGGCATCTACCGCGTGATCCAAGAACTCACCGACGCATCGGCCGAACAGATGCGCCACTTCCTCGGCACCGGCATGCTGCTGAGCGTGATGACCGCCATGGGCGTCACCGGCCCCTGTTCGGTCCAAGTCCAATGGGCCGAAGACCTCCTCGAAGACCTCCGCGTCAACGGCGACTAACCCTGCCGCACAACCCATTCCGCACTTCGGGGCGCGCTCCGCCGCGAGGATCACCCGCTGCGCCCGCCACGCCCGCTGCTCGATGTCGAGGACCGCTCATAAGTTGCGCGCACGGTCTCGAGCCGTCGCTGCGAGAACCGCATCGCGTTCCTGTGGTCCGCGTACTTTCCGGTTCTCTTGCCGCGGCTCTTACCAATTGCGCGACTGCGATTTCGATCTGCACAGCCGGACCGTTACCAGCAAGGAACTCCGCGCCGAGCTGTGCAGGCCACTCACCACGATGTTGACGCCGATTCCTCGCCCGGGGTTACCAAAGCGGGCTCGCCGCGCGGGACGTCATCCGGCAGTGCATGCCTGATCTTCGCGGGAGGCGGTAGTCACTATGTGAAGATTGCCCCGATTGCGAGGCCGATGAGAAATCCGATGATGCACAACAGGAATCCGGCGAACGCGGCTAGTAGACCGACGCCTACTCGGCGGGTGCTGTCACTGAGTGGAAGGCTGGCGGCGCTGATGGCGATGAGTAAGCCACCAACGATGGGTGGTCCGGTTATGAACCAGATCGCGTCGCGGAGAACTAGTCCGGTGTAAGGCAACGAGATAGAGACCATGCCGATGACTACGGCGATGAACGCTTCAGGGTCGAACCAGTCCTGCCGGGCGTATTTCGACGGTAGGCCGCTCATGCGGTAGCCAACCAGACGAATACAACGAGTAAGCCGGATGTCGCTATACCGGTAGCCGTGCCCAGAGACCGCGGTGTTCTCCGTAGCACAAGGAGTACCGCCGCCACGGCCATAACGACGGTGATGGTGGCGAATACCCAATGCTTCGATGTGTCGACCGACGGGTACGCCGCGTCGGCCACACGAATCATCAACGCGAACAGCATTACGGCCGTCGCCGATGCGAGCGGTACCGTTAGCGTCGTCGCCTGCCAGAAAACGGGGCCGGACATCAAGCCGCGCACGCGGGTGTCATCACGATGCTCCACTAGCGCACAACCACAGTTGACGGCGGATTGCTCGGGGTACCCAGAGTTGTCGGTTTGTTCCGCTCCCAGTTCGGATCAGTGAAGTCGGCTTTGAACGGTTCGAACATTGCTTTTCCTCCTCCTACTTCATGGAAGGACGGCAGGTTGGCGAGTGGTCCCCACTGGCTCCCGGAATTCGCCGGATCGATCAGTACAGGGCGTGAATTTCCTGCGGAATTGTCCTGGTAGATCTCGATGGACGGGTAGTCGGTGATTTCTCCGTCCGTCGACGGCGAGAATACATATGCAAGATTGCATTTCGTCTGTTCGCTATCAAATCGCGGCAGATGATCGCCGTGGGGAACCCGCGGTGGCCGCGAAGGTACCGTTCGCAAGGGCCACCATGCGGGCACCCGGATGCTCAAATTCGCCGCCGCGCGCTGCGCCCAGGACCGGCTTCAGCAATGGCGGAAAACGTTCACGACTTCAGTCCCCACTGAACCAAAGATACCCATTCCTACGGATAGCGGTTTCGGCGGCATCGCGCAATACGACGAGCATTTCTGCTTCTTTGTCATTGCTCGGCGAAAGATTTGCTAATTCATCCAAGAGGATAGCCAGCTGGGTTGTGTTGAACATTGTGTCCGCGTGCGCGTGAAGACCCCGAAGTATTGAGCCTGCCGGAGCATTCCCGCGATACTTGACAAGCGTATCTTCCGCGTCCCCATATACCAGGCCAATCCGTTCGTGGACTTGATTTTGAATAATTATATCGATTCCCAATTCAACTCCTAGTATCTACGGGATCGGATACATGGTAATAATTCCGCCGAATCGGTCGGTAATGATCTTGTATCGACTGGTGGCGTGACCGCCCAACTGCTCTGACACGCTGCCGATGACTTTACCGGCGTCAACCTCGCGTTCAAAATTGCCGTCGAGGTTCGGTCCTCGTGCCGGTGAGTTTTCAGCTGCCTCGGCCAGCTCGTCGAGCTCCTCGCCGGTAATCGTGTCAGGCCAGGTGCCCTTTGAAGGATTATAGTTGGGAGCACCTTTGACATGCTTCCCAAGGATGTACTTTTCAACTTCATCGGTCATACCCGGAGCCGGATTGCCCGGAGCCAGCGGCAAGTTCTCGAATTTGTCTTCATCATCGATATAAACCTTCATGGCGATGATGGCGCCGAGTTTGATGGCGATATCGGTGAGGCTGGGGACCTTGTCGAATGCCGTGACGGTGAAGGCTGCGGCACCTGCCACTGCGGAGGCCGTGCCGATTATTTTGATGAGTTTGCTGGTGTCGTAGGTGCTTTTGAGCACTCTGGCGGTGTTGCCGGCGATCGCTACGACGCCGACGCCGGCGGCCACGTCGCTGAGGGCGGCGGTGATCCAGGAGGCGGCGACGCCGATGAAGACGGTGGTTCCGGCTGCTATCAAGGCGTTGGTGACCGCGTCCCGGAATTTGTCGCGGGTTTC
>NZ_JBEXUI010000057.1:0-42995 GCF_040614395.1 Nocardia sp. NPDC005998
GATCCGTGGGGTTACGGCAACTCGCTGGAGTGGGCCACCAGCTGCCCGCCGCCGCGGCACAACTTCTACGAGCTGCCGCGGATCCGTTCCGAGCGACCCGCCTTCGAGCTGCACTACCCGCACATGGTCGAGCGGATGCGGGCCGAGGCGCATGTGGGCTGGGGCTCGGGCAAACATGCCACCGAGGTGCACGAAGGCGCCTTGGCAAAGCACTAGCATTTTCGATCGCCGAGTGTGCACCTGCTGGTCATCAGCGGGTGCACACTCGTTTGTGCAGCAGTACATCGACCGAAGTGTTGCGACATCGGGGTCCAGCACAGTAACGGCAAACGACTAGCTTGGAGCACCTCAGTTGGCCGACACCACCGTCCTCGTCACCGTCACCGGACCCGACCGGCCCGGTGTGACGTCTGTGCTGCTCGCGGCCATGTCGCGACACCAAGTGAGCCTGCTGGATGTGGAGCAGGTGGTCATTCGCGGCCGATTGACCCTCGGCGTGCTGGTCACCTGCCCGAGTGACCCCGAGGCGCTGCAGGACGAGCTCGAAGAGGCGATGAACACCGTCGGCATGCACGTCGACGTCGAGGTCGACGCGCAGATCGGCAGGCAGCCGATGTCCACCCACGCGGTGGTCATCCTGGGCGCCCCGGTGACCGCGCGGGCATTCAGTGCGGTCTCGCGTCAGCTCGCCACGCTCGGCGCCAATATCGACACCATTCGCGGTATCGCCGACTATCCGGTGACCGGCATGGAACTCTCGGTCACCGCGACCGATACCGGACCCGATTCGGATGCGCGGCTGCGCACGGCGCTGGCCGAGGTCGCGGTTGCCGAACAGGTGGATGTCGCGGTGGAGCGGGCCGGGCTGGCCCGGCGGGCCAAGCGGCTGATCGTCTTCGACGTGGACTCGACCCTGATCCAGGGTGAGGTCATCGAGATGTTGGCCGCACACGCGGGGGTTGAAGATCAGGTCCGTGAGGTCACCGAGGCGGCCATGCGCGGCGAAATCGACTTCGCCGAGTCACTGCGCCAGCGGGTGGCCACCCTGGCGGGGCTGGACGAGTCGGTGATCGAGGAGGTCGCCGACCGGATCGAGCTGACCCCGGGCGCGCGCACCACGATTCGGACGCTGCGGCGCATCGGATTCCGATGTGGCGTGGTGTCGGGCGGATTCCGTCAGGTGATCGAACCGCTCGCGCACGAACTGGAGCTGGACTTCGTCCAGGCCAACACCCTGGAGGTCGAGGACGGCAAGCTGACCGGCCGCGTGGTCGGCGAGATCGTCGACCGGGCGTTCAAGGCCACGGCGCTGCGGAAGTTCGCGGCCGAGGCCGGGGTGCCGATGGAGCAGACCGTGGCCGTCGGCGACGGTGCCAATGACATCGACATGCTCAATGCCGCCGGACTCGGCGTCGCCTTCAACGCCAAGCCGGCGCTGCGCGAGGTCGCCGACGCGGCCCTGTCCCACCCCTATCTCGACGCGGTGCTGTTCATCCTCGGCGTGACCCGCGATGAGGTGGAAGCCGCTGACGCGCGTGATGGCGGCATCCGCCGCGTGCCGCTCATCGGCAACTGAGTCGGGAATGCGGCGGGCCTCTCGAAGCTTGCACTCGAGTGCGTCCGGTCGTGGGAGGCCGGTGTCGAGCCCGCACAGCAGTTTTCGTTGACGATCGAGGTGGAATTGATGTCGAGTATCCCGGACAGCGCCGCCGGACTGCGGGACGGTGGTTCCGCGGAGCCCGAATTGTCCACGGACATCGAGGGTTTCCGCATCCGGCACGCGGAACTCGCCCGCGGTTACGGCGGCCTCGGCGATCCCGAGGATCCCGCATTGGTACAAGCCATGCAGATGGTGCTGCACATTCCCAAGACCGATCCGCCGCGGCGCAGTGCGCTGCTGGAGGCCGCGGCGGCGGCCACGGTGGCGCTGTGCCTGGACGAGCGGGTCGGGCCCGCTGGGGAGTGGGCGCAGCGATTCCTGGACTGGAAGCGGTCGCGGATCCGCAAGGTGGCGCGGCGGGCGCGCGGCGCGCAATGGCTGGCCGCCAATGCTGTCGACGGGGTGACCGTCGAGGTGGACGGTGCGCAGGCGCGGGCATTTGTGCCGGGACCGGTGGGCGCGGTCGATCCGCGGATCAAGCGATTGCAGATCAACGGCACCGACTTGGAGCACGACGATCCCGGGCCGGTGGATCCCGAACTACCGGTGCTGTGGGTGAATGCGAAGCTCGGCATGACGCTCGGCAAGGCTGCCGCGCAGGTCGGTCACGCCAGCATGTTGCTCGCCGGTGCGCTGCCGGTGGACCAGGCCCGGTTGTGGTCGGAGCGGGAGTTCCGTTGCGCGGTACGCGAATCCACACCGGAACACTGGGCGACGCTGTGCGAGAAGGTATCTCGCGGCAATGCGGTCGCGGTGCGCGATGCGGGTTTCACCGAGGTCGCGCCCGGCTCGATAACTGTGATTGCGGTACCCGGACAATCGGGACAATACTGACCGCCCCATCGATGCACCCCGGTGAATTCGCCTACTACACGATTCACATTTCAGGCCCGACCAACGATTCATTTCGTAGATATTTCGATGTTCGGCATCAGGGGGATTCACCCAGGGCTGATCTGGGTACGTTCGACGCAACAGGACCGCCCGCACGCTACTCGCTGGAGGCCATGATCATGACGACGCTATTGGTGATACTCGCCGTTTGGGTCGGGTGCTCGATGCCACTGGCACTGATCGTCGCGCGGATGTTCCGCTCCACCGATGAGCCGCCGAACAATCCACCCGGTGCGGTACGCGCGCGGTCCGTTTCCCGCCGTCGTCGCGGTCGAATGATTCAATTCTGGCGGCCAGCATGGGCCGGTCGTACAAGCACCGCACATTTGAGCCAAGATGGAGCCCGTGCCGCAACCGGATCCCGATCTGCTCATTGATTTCACCGACGTGACCATCCGACGCTCGGGTCACACCCTCGTCGGCCCGGTCACCTGGCAGGTCGAGCTCGACGAACGCTGGGTGGTCCTCGGACCGAACGGCGCGGGCAAGACCTCGCTGCTCCGCATGGCCGCCGCCGAAGTGCATCCGACCTCGGGCATTGCCCATCTGCTCGGTGAGGTGATCGGCAAAACCGATGTCAGCGAGCTGCGCCCGCGCATCGGATTGTCCTCGGCCGCGGTGGCCAGCCGGATTCCGCGCGACGAGAAGGTCAGCGATCTGGTGATCTCCGCTGGCTATGCGGTACTCGGCCGCTGGCGCGAGCGCTACGACGATGTCGATACCGACCGTGCCATCGACATGCTGGAAAGCCTGGGTGCCGAACATCTTTCCGATCGCACCTACGGGACATTGTCCGAGGGCGAGCGCAAGCGAGTCCTCATCGCCCGCGCGATGATGACCGATCCGGAGCTGCTGCTGCTCGATGAGCCCGCTGCCGGTTTGGATCTGGGTGGGCGTGAGGAGTTGGTGGAACGCCTCGGCGATCTGGCCGCGGATCCCGATTCGCCCGCAATGGTTCTGGTGACACACCATGTCGAGGAGATTCCGCCGGGGTTCACCCACGGTCTGCTGCTGAACGAGGGCGCGGTCGTCGCGCAGGGTCTGCTGCCCGATGTGCTGACCGCCGAGAACCTCAGTGAGGCGTTCCGGCAGTCGATCGCGCTCGATCGCGTCGATGGTCGCTATTTCGCGCGTCGCGCGCGTCGGCTGGGGCGGCACCGGTCGCGCTGACGGTGGTGTGGATTACGCCGTAAAACAAGCGAGCGTTAGTGTGCAGTTGTGAGTGAGACGAACACTGCTTCTCAGCCGGTACCGTCGCTTAAGGACGCGTCGACGGTGATGTTGGTGCGTGACGGCGCCGCCGGGCCCGAGGTGTTCCTGCAGCGCCGGGTCGGCGCCATGGCCTTCGCCGCCGGGATGACGGTATTCCCCGGCGGTGGCGTCGACCCCTCGGACGGGACCGCCGATATCGAGTGGACCGGACCCGAACCTGCGTGGTGGGCCGAGAAATTCGGCACCACCGAACCGCGGGCCAAGGCGCTGGTTGCCGCCGCCGTGCGCGAAACCTTCGAGGAATGCGGTGTGCTGCTGGCCGGTCCGACCGCCGATACCGTGGTCTCCGACACCACCGGCTACCACGATGCCAGGGGCAGGCTGGAGCGGCGCGAGCTATCCCTCGCGGCCTTCCTCGCCGAGGAGAAGCTGGTGCTGCGCGCGGACCTGCTACGGCCGTGGGCGAATTGGATCACCCCGGTCATCGAGCAGCGGCGCTATGACACCCGGTTCTTCGTCGCGGTGCTGCCGCAGGGGCAGCTTGCCGACGGTGCCACCTCCGAGGCGGCCGAGGTGCAGTGGCGCACCCCGGCAGACGCGCTGGCGCGCTGGCGCGCGGGCACCGACATTCTGCTGCCGCCGACCTGGGCACAGCTGGACGCCATCGGCGAATTCGGTTCCACCGTGCAAATTCTGGCCGTCGACAAGGTGATCGAACCGATCATGCCGGTGCTCTCCGGCCCCGACGGGCAGCAGCTGCTCGACTTCCCGAATAACCAGCGGTACTTCGCCGATCTTCCGGATACCAGCAGGCTCAAGGGATCCGCGCGTCCGTGAGGCAGTAGGTTTCCTGCCATGGCCGAATTCGTCACCCTGGAGCTGCCCGAGGATCCCGCCGTGCGCGGCGTCGCTGTCCTCCGGATCGACCGCCCGCCGCTGAATCTGCTGAACGCGCAGGTGGTGCGGGAGGTGGCCGAGGCGGCCGCGGTCGTCGCCGCGCATCCCGGGGTCGCTGCGCTCGTCGTTTACGGCGACGAGCGGGTCTTCTCGGCGGGTGACGATCTCGCCGAACTGTCCGGTCTCACTCGGGATCAGGCCGATGCGATGGCCGCCGATCTGCAGGCGGCGCTGGGCTGCCTAGCCGCGGTGCCCCAGCCGACCGTCGCCGCGATCAGTGGCTACTGCCTGGGCGGCGGTCTGGAACTCGCCTTGGCCGCCGACCGGCGCATCATCGGCGATAACGTCAAACTCGGCCTGCCCCAGATCAAGGCGGGCCTCATCCCGCTGGCGGGCATCCGCCGTCTGTCGCTGCTGATCGGCCCCGGCCCCGCCAAAGATCTCGTCTACACCGGCCGCTTCGTGTCGCCAGACGAGGCGCGTACCCTCGGCCTGGTCGACGAGGTCGTCGCCCCCGACGATGTCTACACCGCCGCCGTGCGCTGGGCCCAGCAGTTCACCGACGGCCCCGCCCGAGCCCTCGCCGCCGCCAAATCGGTCTTCGAAGCAGGCCCACACGGCCTCGACCGCGCCCGCACCGAATGGACCGCTCTCTTCGCCACCGAAGACCGCCGGATCGGCACCGAGTCCTACCTCGCCGACGGTCCGGGCTCGGCGGCGTTCGTCGGTCGCTGACTGGGGCCGAACGGTCTCGTTCGCGTGCTGGATGGACCGGCGATACGCCGCACCGGCACCAGGTCGTGCCCGGCCGACGGTTGCGGTCGGCGGCGTTCGCGGGAGGCGATCCAGCAGGTGGCCAGGGCGGGCTCGATCGTGCGTGTATCCGAGTGGGTCGCCCTATTCGCCGTGCAGGACCGCGGCATCTGCGATCGAAGGCAGTCCTGTCCGGCGACGGTACGGGTTCGGCTGCGTTTGTCCGGTGTGGATGCGACCCGGACGGTCTCGCCCAGACCGGACCGGCGGATACCGCAGCGTCGGAATTGGGCGATATCCGACAGACGATTGTGGTCGGCGGCATCCCTCGGGCGCTTGGGCGATCTGCCGCAAGGTCCGAGTCGGCAGTGTTCGTTGGTCGCTGACACGGCGGGCTTGATCTTGCTCAGACCGAATCGATATGTAGTTGTGTCCGGACGGTTCGGAATTGGGCCGTGTACTCGCCTTGGCGGCATTCCGGGGACCTGGGCTGGCCGCAAGGGGCGGGGTGGGATCTGGTCGATCCGGGCGCCCGCGAGGACCATAAATGGGAACACGTTCCTGTTCGTCGGACGGCGCGGGTGCGGTGGCGTCCGGTGGTCGTGCGGGCCGCTCGAGCCCCAGCTTGCTGGGCGCATCCAGGGTTCCCAGCGGTGCGTGGCGAGATCATCGGGCGGGTTCAGAACCAGAACGAGTCCCGGGGGACCGGGTGGCAATGTGAAATCAGGCCGTACTCACTGGTCCGCTGGAGACCTGCGGCGGCGGGTTGGCTAGGCTAGCCCACCATGACGGTCCACCCCGATGACCCGGCGCCGAACCCGCATGCCACCGAGGCCGAGGTCGAAGCTGCGCTGAAGGATACGAAGCTCGCCCAGGTGCTCTACCACGACTGGGAAGCCGAGACCTATGACGACAAATGGTCGATTTCCTATGACGAGCGCTGTATCGACTATGCCCGCGGCCGCTTCGACGCCGCGGTCGGTCCCGCGCCGCTGCCGTACGAGCGGGCGCTGGAACTGGGCTGTGGCACCGGCTTCTTCCTGCTGAACCTCATGCAGGGTGGCATCGCGAAGTCCGGGTCGGTCACCGACCTGTCGCCGGGCATGGTGAAGGTCGCACTACGCAATGCCGAGAACCTCGGACTCGATGTCGACGGCCGGGTCGCCGACGCCGAGACCATCCCGTATGACGACGACACCTTCGACCTCGTCGTCGGCCACGCGGTGCTGCACCACATCCCGGATGTGGAGTTGGCGCTCAAGGAGTGCCTGCGCGTACTCAAGCCGGGCGGGCGTTTCGTCTTCGCCGGTGAACCGACCACCGCGGGCAACTTCTACGCGCGCTGGCTCGGCCGCATCACCTGGAAGGTCACCACCACCGTGACCAAGCTGCCCGCACTGTCGGGGTGGCGGCGTCCGCAGGCCGAATTGGACGAATCCTCGCGCGCCGCGGCGCTGGAGGCGGTCGTCGACCTGCACACCTTCGATCCCAGCGAACTCGAGGCGATGGCCCGCCGCGCGGGTGCCGCCGAGGTCAAGGCGAGCACCGAGGAGTTCGCGGCGGCGCTGTGGGGCTGGCCGGTGCGCACCTTCGAGGCGGCCGTGCCGGATGAGAAGCTGACCATGGGCTACCGGATGGCGATGTACCGCGCGTGGCTGCGACTGAGCTGGCTGGACGAGAACGTCATGCGTCGGGTGGTGCCGCGTCAGTTCTTCTACAACGCCATGATCACCGGCGTGAAGCCGGGCTCTGCTGCCAAATAGTGGGCTATTCCTTCAGCCGCGAGGACGTCGCCTTCCTCGGCAGCGCGGCGGGAAATGCCGCGCTGGCCGAGGTGGACCGGCTGGAGCTGACCACTGCGACGCACCTGCGCGATCTGGAGCGGGTGCGTCGCGAGTTCGGCGCGTGGTCGGGCGCGCTGATCGAAACCGTGCGGCTGCGTCGTCGCGCAACGGCCAAGCTGGTCGACACCGCACGGTGGCTGTTCACCGACGACGCCCTGCAACAGGCAACCCCGACGCTGGTGGCGCGCCACCGCGCCGAAAAGCTGTCCGGGCGCAATGTGCACGACGTGACGTGCTCGATCGGTGCCGAGCTCGCCGAACTGAGCAGGACCTGCCCATCGGTAATCGGCAGCGATCTCGATGACGTGCGCCTGTCGATGGCCGCGCACAACCTCGCCGAATCCCGGAATGTCCTGCTGGCCAAGGCCGATGCGCTGGTTCCGTGCAGCACCGGCACCGTCGTCATCGCCGATCCGGCCCGCCGCGCGGACGGCCGCCGCACCCACGATCCGGCCAAACTGCAGCCCCCGTTGCCGGATCTGCTCGCCGCCTACCCCGGCCGCGATCTCGCCGTAAAGTGCGCTCCCGGACTGGATTTCGACCGCCTGGACTGGTCCGGCGAGATCGAGGTCGTTTCCCTCGACGGCGCGGTCCGCGAGGCCTGCCTGTGGTCGGCGGGTCTGTCCGAACCCGGCGTCAGTCGCCGCGCCACCATCCTGTCCACCCGGGCCGAACCCGTCACCTTCACCGACGCCGACCCCGACGACATCCCCGAACGCGACCCCGGCGAGTGGATCATCGACCCCGACGGCGCCATCGTGCGCGCCGGTCTGGTCCGCCACTACGCCGCGAAACACGGCCTCTGGCAACTGGATCCGAAAATCGCCTACCTAACCGGCAACAGCGTCCCCGAGGGCGTCCGCGGCTTCCGCATCATCGACCGCCTCGACCTGCGCGAAAAAACCCTCCGCCAAGAACTCACCCGCCGCAACTGTGGCCCCCTGGAAATCCTCACCCGCGGCGTCGACATAGACCCCGACACCCTCCGCAAACGCCTCAAACCCCGAGGCACCCACCCCTACACCCTCATCCTCACCCGCCTGTCCCGCAGCACCGCTGCCTTCCTCTGCACCACCTGATCCCACGAGAATGCGCTGATGCAGGACCGCTCTCGACGTTTGCCTGCGTCAGCGCATGGTGATCGGATGTCCAGTGGTTACTGTTCGGGTTTGAAGGTGAAGATTTCGCCTATTCGGGTGGCGAGGATTACTTCGCCGTTGGCGCCTATGGCGGTGCCGGTGGTGGTGCCTTTGGCGTTGGGGAGGACGTCGGAGTCCACGGTCGTGCCGGATTTGGTGTCGAAGGTGATGAGGTTGATGCCTTCGCCGATGGCGGCGGCGGTGTAGCCGGTGTCGCCAGCGGATTGGACGGGGGTGCCGCGCAGGGTGAGGTCCTTGCGCTCCCAGATGATCTCGGCGGCGTCGCCCTTATCGCGGAGGGCGAGCAGATAGCCGTCGTCGCCGGAGGGGATGATCAGGCCGTCGCTGGAGACCGAAATGCCGCCGCGCGGAGCCCATTCCAGCGGCTGGACCCATTTGGTGCGACCGTCGGCGGCGTCGACCGCGATCAGGCGCTGGCTGTTGTCGCCGACGTAGACGGTGCGGCCGTCGGCGGACAGGGTGGGGCTGGTTGCACTGCCCTCGGTGAGCATATCCGCGCTCCACTGCTGCTGGATCTTATTGTCGGCGTAGCGCAATGCGACGAGGGCGGCGGTCGGCTTGCCGGGCTTCCAGAGCGTGACGAAGAAGCGGCCGGTGGACGTATCGATCGGCGAGATATTGGCGACCGGGCACTGCGGTCCGCCGATGGTGCAGTCGTCGAGACCCTGACCCGATGCGGGTCGGGTGAGATCCGGGTAGTCCAGGAGATCGGGCTCGCCGAGCAGTTGGATGGTGGGGACGATGCGTCCGCCGGTCTGGCGGCTCAGCACGTCCACCTGACCGGACTGGGTGATCGTCAGGATATTCCCGTCGCCGGTGAACTGCGCCGAAACCGGTACGCCCGCAACGGGAGTCCGCCAGCGCGGCTGTCCGATCGAGTTGAACGCACTGAATCCGCCATCGTCGCCGACATATACGTTGGTGCCGCTGTCGACCACCGTCGGCGCCGAGATCGCATTCGGTCCGAGCGGATTGCAGAAGCGCTTGCGGCCGGTGGGCAGCTGCAGCGCGAGAATTGCGCAGTTGCCCGAGGTCACGGTGGTCACGAAGAGCTGTCCGTCCGGACCGAGGGTTACGCCCTGCTCGATCGGCCCACCGACCGGTCGTGACCAGCTCAGCGATAGCTTGCGCGATCCGGTGACCGGGCTGACGCCGGTATTGCGGCCGTCGTGGTGCGCGGATGTCCAGCCCTTGCCCGACCCGACGGTGATGTCATCGACATCGGTGCCGCAGCCCGCCAATGCCAGCGTGCCGACCGCGGCCAGCGCCGCCGCCGTCCGCAGCCTGGACAAGATCAGCCCGCGCGCCGGGTTTGCCAGTACGCCGCCGCTTCGCACCTGGTGCACTCCTGTCGTCATCGGCCGCTCGGACGAAACCAAAGTGTGTCGACCCCCGGTACACGCACCACTCAGCTGGAGTCGCCCGTGTGGAGGCTCGGGCCGCCGTCGGCGGCGCAGCGATCACTGTACGGGAGGGCCATCCAACGGTGTACGGGTCCCGGCGCTGTTTTCTGAGCGAGTCGATAGGCGGGTGGGTGTGGCGGCCGCTCGATGGGGTGCGGACGCTGGCCGGACTCGGTCCGGCCGCGCCGGATAAGCTCAATCGATCGTGACCGGGTCGGGTCACGACCGAAGAACCACGACAGGAGATGACTTCGTGACGAGCATGTGGGGCGCACCGTTGCGCTCGCGGTGGCGTGGCTCGCGCCGCCGGGATCCGCAGCAGGCGCGATTTCTGACGCTGGCGTCGCTGCGCTGGGTGCTCGCGAACAAGGCGTACACGCCTTGGTATCTGGTGCGGTATTACCGGCTGTTCAAGTTCAAAGCGGCCAATCCGCATATCGTGCTGCGTGGCATGGTCTTCCTCGGCAAGCGCGTCGAGATCCACGCGACCCCCGAACTGGGCCGGATGGAGATCGGCCGCTGGGTGCATATCGGCGACGGCAATGCCATTCGCTGCCACGAGGGTTCGCTGCGCATCGGCGACAAGGTCGTATTCGGCAAGGACAACGTGGTCAACACCTATCTCGATATCGAGATCGGCGAGTCCACCCTGGTCGCGGACTGGTGCTACATCTGCGATTTCGACCATCGCATGGATGACATCAACATGCCGATCAAGGATCAGGGCATTGTGAAGAGTCCGGTTCGCATCGGTCCGGACACCTGGATCGCCGCCAAGGTGACCGTGCTGCGCGAAACCCGCGTCGGCCGCGGCTGTGTCCTCGGCGCGCATGCGGTGGTCAAGGGCGAGATTCCGGATTACAGCATTGCCGTTGGCGCACCGGCCAAGGTCGTCAAGAACCGCAAGGCGACCTGGGAGGCGGGCGCCGAGGAGCGCGCCAAATACATTGCCGCGCTGGAAGATATCGAACGCAAGAAGAACGGCGCCACCCAGTCGGCGTAATCGCCGCCGCGTCGTGCCGCTGTCACCGAGCCCCGGGACCCCATCCGGACCCGGGGCTCGGGCGATTTCGGAAGCTGGACGTACCGATTCGCGTCGGTGCGAGTCGGTACGGTCAGCGATATGAACAGGTACGCGGCGCTACTGCGCGGGATCATGCCCACCAACCCCAATATGAAGGGGGAGAAACTGCGCGGGGTGTTCGAGGGGCTCGGGTTCGAGCAGGTCGCGACGGTATTGGCCAGCGGCAATGTGGTCTTCCGCGGCGCGGACGGCGATATCGCGAAGTTGGAGGACCGCATTCAGGACGCGCTCAACAGCGAACTCGGGATCCCGGGCGGTACCATCGTGCGCACCTACGATGAGCTGCGCGACCTGCTCGATACCGACCCGTTCCCGGGCCTGATCCACGGCCGCGGAACCTACCTCATCGCGACCTTCTTCAAGCAGGATCCATCGAACGTCGCCAAGGAGCTGCGCAAGCACGCCGAACCGGGCGTCCAGATCGTCGGCTACGACTCCGCCGCCCGCGCCGTCCTCGCGGTCATCGATAACACCGAACCCCGCACCCCGGACTTCATGGCCTGGCTGGAGAAGACCTACGGCAAGGACATCACCACCCGCACCTGGCTGACCGTGCAGAAGATCGTCAAGAAGCTGGAGTCTTGATCCACGCGCCCAGTCCTCTCGCGCCGCATCCAGCAGCGCGGGATTCTGTGCATGGCGACTCCGTACCCGGCCCGCGGTTCCGCGGGCTGGGTCGTCCGCTTCTTGACGGGATCTTCATTGCGAAGCCTGTGCGTCACCGGCAAACGCCAAGAGCCCCAATACCTTTGCGCCGGCTCGACTCGCGGCTCGATTGCCGAGGGCAGCCGGAAGCCTACTTCGGATCGCGCTCCGGGAGGGGGCGTTCGATAATGGTCGGGCGGCCGAGTGGATTGCGGACGCGGCGTTTGGCCGAGGAGTAGACCAGGGCGGTTTCGGCGGCGACCACATCCCAGGCGAAGTCGGCGGTGAGGCGTTCGCGGGCCGCGTAGGCGCGGTCCTGGGTAGCGGCCGGATCGTCGAGGGTGGCGCGCACGGCCTCGACAATGCCCTCGACATCCGCGGGTTCGAAGGATGCGCCGGTGACGCCGTCGATAACGGCCTCGCCGAGTCCGCCAGCGGTGGAGGTGATCAGCGGGGTGCCCGCTGCGGCGGCCTCGAGGGCAACGATGCCGAAGGGTTCGTAGCGGCTGGGCAGCACGATGGCGTCGGCGCCGTGCAGCCAGCCGAGCAGTTCCTCGTGACCGAGCTGCCCCACGAAGTTGACCGCGCGCGCGACCCGGTGCACGCGGGCGCGCTCGCGCAGCCATTCGAACTGGGTGCCGATGCCCGCGATGGTCAGCGTGGTGCCGGGGTGGGCGCGGCGGATGCGTGGCAGCGCGGCGATCGCGTCCTGCACACCCTTTTCGTACTCGAGCCGACCCACATAGAGCAGGCGCGGCGGACCGGTGCGCGGGGCGCGCGGCCGAAAGGTCCACGCGCCGACATCGATTCCATTGCGGATCACCGTCATCGGAATGCGCTCGGGTCCGTAGAGGCGTTCCACCTCGTCCTGCATCGAGGTCGAGCAGGTGATCAGCGCGTCGGATTCATTGGCGAGCCACCACTCGACCGAATGCACCTGCTTATTGACCCGGCCCGAGACCCAGCCGCTGTGCCGCCCGGCCTCGGTGGCGTGAATGGTCGATACGAGTGGCACATCGTAGTACTCGGCGAGTGCGATCGACGGGTGCGCGACCAGCCAGTCGTGGGCATGGACGACATCCGGAATCCAGCCGTCGCCGATACCGGGTTTGCCGAGCGCGACACCGGCACGCACCATCGCGTGGCCCATGGCCAGCGTCCAGGCCAGCATGTCCTCGCCGAAGTCGAAGCACGGCGGATCCTCCGCGACCGCGACCACCAGCACGCCTTCGGCGATGAAGGAGTGGGTGGGGTGGGTCGAGGAGTCGGTGCCGGAGGGGCGGCGGGCGAGCACGACCACTTCATGGCCCGCCGTCGCCAATTCGACCGCCAGGTGATGCACATGGCGACCCAGCCCACCGACCACTACCGGTGGGTACTCCCACGACACCATCAAGATCTTCATGAATGTCCTTCTCGAGCGGAGTCTCGGTCCGCGATCGCCAGCCGTCGTGCGTCCAAACTCGGGAAGAAGCCGTCGGCCGCCCCCCATCCTGCCGCCAACTGGTGCGCTTTGGCGACTTGACCCGCGCCGACGGCGGCCGCGATTTCCCGTACCGCATGCGCGTGCCGGTGCGCGCGATCGCGTGCGTAACCCGCCGCGGAGTCCTTGCTGACCATGAAGGCCCAGTCGCTGGAGACGGTGAGAATGGCCTCGCGCAACAGCTGATCGGCAACCGGATCGCGCAGTGCGACACCGCCGTCCGCGGCCCGCATCTTGTCCACCGTATCGAGGGCGAGGCGCACGATTTCGTCATTGAGTTCCACCAGGTCCTTGACCTGGTCACCGGCCCAGACCCGCCAGTCCTTACCCGAACCCCAGGACGAATCGGCCAATGGCACCGGTTCTCCGACGAATCCGCCCGCGCGTGCATCGGCCAAGGTCCCGACCGTGACGCCCGCATCGGGCAGGGCCCGCAACACCTGGGCCAGCCACTGCGGACCCTCATGCCACCAGTGCCCGAAGAGTTCGGTATCGAAGGCGGCGACCACCAGGGCCGGACGGCCGATGCGCGCGGATTCGGCGATCAGGCGCTCGCGCACGGTTTGCACGAAATCCTCGACATCGCGGACCACCGCCGCGGCTGCCAACTCCGGGTCATAGGGCGCCTTGTCCGGACCGGCCACGGTTTTGCCGGTGACCCGGGCCGGCTTGAGACCTGTCGCGTGGTCATAGTGATGAAAGTCACGGTAGGCGCTCTGGCCCGGATAGCCGGATTTGGGCGACCAAACCCGATAGCTCACATGCAGATCCCGCCCGAAGGCCACCACGTCCGATTCGCGGACCGGGCGGCCCAGGGTGGTGTCGCCGCGCAGTGCGGGGCCGTCGACCATGAAATGAGTCACACCCGCGGTGGCGTATTCGAGTTCCATGCCGGGGGTGTAACCACATTCGGGTGCCCAGATTCCGGCGGGGGTATGGCCCCAGCGATGCTGGGCGTCGGACAGGCCCTCGCTCAGCTGGAAGGCGCGCAGTCGCGGATCGAGCAGCGGCTGGAACGGGTGCGCGAGCGGACCGCCGAGCAGTTCGATGGCTTCGGCGTCGATGAGCTGACGCCATACCGGGGCCGCGCCGTGACGCCAATGCCGTTCGAATTCCGCCAGCGCCGCAGTGGCCAGCCGATGTTCGTGTCTGCCGAGTGCGATATTGCCCGCCAGCGCAGCCTCGTCGGCGCGCAACTGCCAGTTGCCGAGCCAATGGTGCATGCCGGCAAGACAGTGTGGGTCGTCCAGCTGGGCGGCCAGCACCGGCGTGATGCCGAGGCTGAGCAGATGTGAACGGCCTTCCGCGGCAAGGGTTCTCAGCGCCTCGACAACGGGAAGGTAAGAGGCGGCCCAGGATTGGTAGAGCCATTCCTCGCCGACCGGCCAGCGGCCGTGGTGCGCCAGCCAGGGCAGATGGGAATGCAGGACCAGGGTGAACTGGCCGGGAACAGCCTTACTGGTCACGGCTTCACCGCGATGGCGACCAGATCGAGGCTCGCATCGATCTCCTCGGTGCGCAGTGCGAAATCGTCGATGCTGACCGCGGCGACGTCGGCGGTCAGCTCGGCGGGCCACGGCTCACCGGCCAGCGCGCGCTCGATCTGGGCATCGATGAACGAGCCACCGTGCTTGGCGTCCAATGCTTTCAGGGTCGGGCCGTGGTGCACACCGGTCATCAGCGTGACCCGGAAACCGGCGTCGACCAGCAGTTCGGTGAGTTCGTCGGCATTGAGTTCCCGGGTGTGGAACGGGTTGAGCGGGGTATCGCGGCCGGGGGAGAAGGTGATCCGGTTGGGCGTGCTGATCAGCAGTTCGCCGCCGGGACGCAGCACCCGCAGGCATTCCCGAATGAACTGGCCCTGGTCCCAAAGGTGTTCGATCACTTGGAAATTCACCACGACATCGACCGATTCGGCATCGAGCGGCAGTTCGGCGAGATTGCCCTGGATCATCTCGACGCGCGGGTAGCGCGCGCGTACATGCGCGACGGCGCTGGTGTCGTAGTCCAAGCCGATCACCCTGGTGGCCACGTCGGCGATCATGTTCGCGCCGTAACCCTCACCGGATCCGGCCTCCAGCACCGTCTTTCCCGTGCAATGTTCGAGCAGTCGCGCGTAGACGATCTCGTGCCGACGGAACCAGTAGTTCTCCTCGGCGATGCCGGGTACGGTCCGCTCGCCGGTCAGCGGCAACGGCTCCACGGCCGACTCGGGAGTAATGCCCGGAGTGGGGCCCACTGCGGCAGGGATCACAGCCTCGCTCATCGCTCCGACGTTACTGGTACGGCGGCCGCACATTATCGCCAGGACCACCGTTGTGAGAGAGAAGCGACTAAGTTACCCATGAGTAACTTAACGTAGGGTAGTGTCACGCCCTGAGCTACAAACAAGGACGTACGGCCGAGCTCGTGCGACCACCACACACGTGTAACCAGAACAGGAGGTCGACGAAGACCGATGCCGAACATCGTCGTACTCATCAAGCAGGTTCCCGACACCTGGTCCGAGCGCAAGCTGACCGACGGTGACTTCACCCTCGACCGCGAGGCCGCCGACGCTGTCCTCGACGAGATCAACGAGCGTGCCGTCGAAGAGGCGCTGCTGATCAAGGAGGCCCAGGGCGGCGAGGTCACCGTACTGGCCGCCGGTCCGGACCGGGCCACCGAGGCCATCCGCAAGGCGCTGTCCATGGGTGCCGACAAGGCCATCCACATCAACGATCCGGCCATTCACGGCTCCGACGCCGTGCAGACCGCGTGGGTGCTGGCCAGCGCGCTCGGCCAGGTCGAGGGTGTCGAGCTGGTCATCGCGGGCAATGAGGCCACCGACGGTCGCTCCGGTGCGGTGCCCGCGATCATCGCCGAATACCTGGGCCTGCCGCAGCTGACCCACCTGCGCAAGCTGACCGTCGACGGCAGCAAGGTCACCGGCGAGCGGGAGACCGACGAGGGCGTGTTCAAGCTGGAGGCCACCCTCCCGGCCATCGTCAGCGTCACCGAGAAGATCAACGAGCCGCGCTTCCCGTCCTTCAAGGGCATCATGGCCGCGAAGAAGAAGGAAGTGCAGACCTTCACGCTGGCCGACCTGGGCGTCGACCCGTCGACCGTCGGTGTCGCCAACGCGGGCACCGCCGTCACCGCGGCCACCCCGAAGCCCCCGCGCACCGCGGGCGAGAAGATCGCGGACGAGGGCGACGGCGGCACCAAGATCGCCGCGTACCTGGTCGGTCAGAAGATCATCTGATCCCGCCCGAGACTGCTTAGGAGAGAACACAAATGGCAGAAGTACTTGTGCTCGTCGAGCACGCCGACGGTGCGATCAAGAAGGTCAGCACCGAACTGCTCACGGCCGCGAGCGCACTCGGTGAGCCCGCCGCCGTCGTGACCGGCCCGGCCGGTACCGGTGAGAAGCTGGCCGACGCACTGGCCGCCGCCGGTGCCGCGAAGATCTACATCGCCGAATCCGACGATGTGGACAACTTCCTGGTGACCCCGAAGGTCGACGTGCTCGCCGGTCTGGTCGAGTCGGTCGCCCCGGCCGCCGTGATCGTCGCCGCCACCGCCGAGGGCAAGGAGGTGTCGGGCCGCCTCGCCGCGCGCATCGGCTCCGGCCTGCTCGTCGATGTCATCGACATCAAGTCCGACGGCTCGGTCGTGCACTCCATCTTCGGTGGCGCGTTCACCGTCGATGCCAAGGCCACCGGCGACGTGCCGGTGATCTCGGTGCGCCCCGGCGCCATCGAAGCCGCGGCCGCGGCCGGTGCGGGTGAGAAGGTGACCGTCGAGGTGCCCGCGCAGGAAGACGGCGTCGTGAAGGTGATCTCCCGCGAGCCGATCGTCGGTGGCGACCGTCCGGAGCTCACCGAGGCGAGCATTGTCGTCTCCGGTGGTCGCGGTGTCGGTTCCGCCGACAACTTCGCGGTCGTCGAGGCGCTGGCCGATTCGCTCGGTGCCGCCGTCGGCGCCTCGCGTGCCGCCGTCGACTCGGGCTACTACCCGGGCCAGTTCCAGGTCGGTCAGACCGGTAAGACGGTCTCCCCGCAGCTCTACATCGCCCTCGGCATCTCCGGCGCCATCCAGCACCGGGCGGGCATGCAGACCTCGAAGACCATCGTCGCGGTCAACAAGGACGAAGAGGCCCCGATCTTCGAGATCGCGGACTACGGCATCGTCGGCGACCTGTTCAATGTCGCCCCGCAGCTGACCGAGGCGGTCAAGGCGCACAAGGGCTAGGCTCCCCCGCTTCTCCGCGTATTCAGTAGGGCCGGTCGGCCGCGGTGTGAGTCGCGTTCCCGGCCTGCGGGATATCGGTTGGCTTGGTTGGCCGGTGCCCGGTGAGTTACCCCTGACTCGCCAAATCTGTTGTTGCGTAATGCAGTAACAGATTTGGCGAGTCTTTTGCGTTCTCGGGTAAACGTGGACCGCCGCGTGCATGCGATAACCTGCGGATATGGCTGTTCCTACGACTCGGATGCTGGTGCTCGCCGTGGTGCGGCTGCTGGCGCCGGTGCACGGTTATGACGTTCGGCGTGAGTTGTTGTCCTGGCGTGCGGACAATTGGGCGAATGTGAAGCCGGGGTCGGTTTACGGCGCGCTGAATACACTGCAGCGCGAGGGGCTCATCGCGGTCGAGGATGTCGGGCAGGACGGCGCGCGGCCGGAGCGCACGACGTATCGACTCACCGCCGAGGGGGAGAAGGTGTTCGCGCAGATGCTGCGTGAAGCACTGTGGGATGTCGATCAGCCGAAGCATCCGTATGCTGCGGCAGTCGCGCTGCTGCCGCAGGCGCCCCGGGACGAAGTCATAGCGGCGTTGCGTAGTCGGATCAAGAGATTCGAGGCCGAACTCGAGCAGTTCGATCGGGAGGAGCGCCGCGTCATGGCCGGTAGCGGCGATCCGGCGGAGACCGAACCGCATCATGTCGCCGACGCGATCCGGTTGGCCTCCGAACACATCCGGGCCGATCTGCGGTGGTCGCAAAAAACGTTGGAGCGCATCGAGAGTGGCGAGTTGGAGGTCTGGGAGCGGTTCCCGACGCGGGTGGACGGCCGGAGCGCCATCATCGATTGATCAAGTCTGAATAGTAAAGCTTGACTATTTGGTCGATCGTTTCTACCGTTGTTCAGGTGGAAACGATCGACTCCGTTCGCGATCGCACCCGCACCTCGGTCATCCGGGTGCGCGGGCTGGCGCGAACGTTTGAAACCAAAAGCGGCCCCGTCCAAGCGGTCACGGGCGTCGACTTCGATGTGTACGAGGGTGAGATCCTGGGTCTGCTCGGCCCCAATGGCGCGGGTAAGACCACGACGTTGCGGATGCTCAGCACCCTCATCGCCCCGACCGCGGGCGAGGCCGTCATCTCCGGCGCGGAGCTACAGGCCGAGCAGCGGACCGTGCGTTCGCGCATCGGCTACGTCGCCCAGGGCGGAATGACCAACGACGATGCCCTGGTCATCGACGAATTGGTGCTACAGGCCAGGCTTTTCGGGTTGAGCAAGGCGCAGGCCGGGCACAATGCGGAAGAGCTGCTGGTGGCGCTCGACCTGAACGGACTCGGTGGGCGCAAATGCGGCCAGCTCTCCGGGGGCCAGCGCCGCCGGGTGGATATCGCTCTCGGCCTGGTGCACGGACCGAACCTCATCTACCTCGACGAGCCGACCAGCGGCCTCGATCCGCAGAGCCGGGCCAATCTGTGGGAGCACATCGAGCGCCTGCGGACGCGGGGCACCACGGTCGTGCTCACCACCCACTACCTGGACGAGGCCGACGCGCTGTGCGACCGCCTGCTGATCATGGACCACGGCGGCATCGTCGCCGAGGGCTCGCCCGACGAACTCAAGCGGAGCATCTCCGGTGATGTGGTGAGCTTCGAAATAGCTAACGGCCATGTCGATCTCGCGCTCGAAGTCGCACAATCGGTGCTCCAGGTGCGCTCGGTGGTGCGCTCGGCGGATATCGGCGCCGACCGGATCGGTACGGGGCTGGTGCATCTCACGGTGGATCGCGGCGATACCGCCGTCGTCCCCCTACTGCGTGCCATGGACGAGCGCGGTCTCGTGCCCGGTGCGCTCACTGTCAAACGTCCCAGCCTCGACGATGTCTTCCTCACCATTACGGGGCGTTCGCTGCGGGAGGCGAGTCACTCATGAGGTTCATGCGCGAGACCGGGCTGATCTTCTGGTCCCAGTTGCGGGCCAATCTGCGAAATCCGGTGTGGGTCTTGATCGGTCTGTCCCAGCCGGTGTTGTATCTGGTGCTGTTCGGGCCGCTGGTCAAGGGGATCGCGCCGGCGCTGGGGTCGGATTCCGACCCGTGGGCGTTGCTCACACCGGCGCTGGTCATCCAGACCGGACTGTTCGGCGCGATCTATGTCGGGTTCGGCATCGTTGCGGAGTTGCGCGCGGGTGTCGTCGAACGACAGCGGGTCACTCCGGCGAGCCGCGGTGCACTGCTGACCGGACGGGTGCTCAAGGATATGGTCGTGCTGGTCGTGCAGGCGCTGGTACTCGTGGGAGTTGCCATGGCGGCCTTCGGAGTTCGGCCGGATCCGCTCGGACTGGTGCTGTCGGTGCTGTTGATCGCGGTGATGGCCGCCGGTCTGGCCGCGGCATCGTATGCGCTCGGGCTGTGGGCAAAGTCCGAGGACGTGCTCGCCTCGATGCTCAATAGCCTCGCGGTGCCGCTGATGCTGCTCTCGGGCATCCTGCTGCCGCTGAGCGTCGGGCCGGGCTGGCTGCGCACCATCGGGAAGGTGAATCCGTTCTCGCACACTGTCGATGCGGCCAGGGCGCTGTTCCGCGGTGACTTCGGTGCCTCCGAGGTGTACCTCGGGACCGGGCTCACCCTGGTGGTCGCGGCGGTGGCGATGGTGATCGGCGCGCGCGGCTTCACCCGCGAAAACGCTTGACCTGTGGGCAGATCGACCGGCAGGCGCACGAGATCCGCTACCGCGATGCGGCAGCGGATCTCAGCGTCGGTGCAGGCCGGACAGCAGGGTGGTCAGAATCGGGGAGCGGCGGGTGTCGCTGCGCAGCACCGCCGAGACCGGAATCCGCAGTCGGTGTTCGGCCAGTCGCAATACCACCAGGCCCTCGGTCGGGCTGTCGGCGTAGAGCACCGTCCAGGCGTCGGGTCGGTTGATCAGCTCCATGGTCGCGGTGTGGTCCGGCGGAATCGGCGGACCGAAGGTCGGGCCGGCGGCCAGATCGGCGAAGGCGGCGCGGATCACGGTGTGCAGCAGGACCTGTTCCTGCTCGGGCGGGAGCAGTAGGGGGTAGGGGCTCAGATCCGCCAGCGTCACCTGTTCCCGGATGGCCAGCGGATGGGCGGCCGAGGTAGCGATGACGAGGTCCTCGACCCACAGCTTCTCCACGGCGAGACCGGGCTCTTCGACGCTGCCGCGAATGAGTGCGAGATCGCAGTCGCCGTCGGCCACCGCGGTGATCCGCTGACGGAACGGTTTGATGACGAATTCGATTTCGGCATCCGGATGCGCGGCACGCGCACCGGCGATCGCGGACAGGGATCGGGTCGCGAAGGACATGTTGGCGGCCAGCCGGATCCGGTGACCGGAGGTGCGCACGGTCGCCCGGATGGCCGATTCCAGGCTCAGCATCTGTTTAGCCAGCGGAAGTAGCCGCATGGTCGCGTCGGTCGGCACGACGGCCCTGGTCGAACGCTCGAAGAGGGCCACCCCGAGGTCGCGTTCCAGTCGGGCGATCTGATGGCTGATCGCCGATTGCGAGATATAACAGCGGGCCGCGGCCCTGCTGAAACTCAGCTCCTCGCATACCGCGACGAAGTAGGCGAGCTGGCGAAGCTCCACGTCATCCTCAATTCATGAGCGATCCAGATAAGAGTCATCTCTATTATGCGCCTGAACACCTGAAATATCTGCGGTTCGAATGACGGTTGGTAATGAGAGAAGGAGGCTGTCATGGAAGACGCAGATGTTGTCATCATTGGATCGGGATTCGGGGGGCTTGCCGCCGCAAAGCAGCTGGCCAAATCGGGTATCAAGTACGTTCTCATCTCGAGCACTCCCGAGCATCTCTTCCAGCCATTGCTCTATCAGGTCGCGACAGGTGTGCTGGCCTCCGGCGAGATCGCGCCGCCGATCGCCTCGGTGCTGCGCAGGCATAAGGAAGCCGACGTCCGGCTCGGCAAGGTGGTCGCCATTGATGCCGACAACGCGGTGATCACCTATGAGCACGAGGGTGAGCACACCCAGATCCGCTACGGCTCGCTGATCGCCGCCACCGGCGCCTCGCAGTCGTACTTCGGCCGCGACGACTTCGCCGATAAGACGTTCTCGCTCAAGACCATCGACGACGCCAAGCTGTTGCGCGCACAGATCGAGCGCGTCTTCGCCGAGGCGGCTGGCGCGGATGAGGAGACCCGCCAGCGGCTGCTGAGCTTTGTCGTGGTCGGTGCGGGCGCGACCGGTGTCGAGGTCGCCGGGCAGCTGAAGGAACTCGCGAAACGGTATTACCACCAAGAGGTTTCGGTGACGCTGGTCGAGGGCGCCGGCGAGGTACTGCCGCCCTTCGGTGGCGGGCTGTCGGAGTACGCGAAGGGATCGCTGACCAAGAGCGGTGTCGAGGTGCTGCTCGGCACCTTCGTTACCGATATCGAACTCGGCAAGGTGACCGTCAAGGGTAAGGACGGCGTCGAGCGCCGGATCGCCGCCGAGACCGTCGTATGGTCGGCGGGTGTGCAGGCGGGCGGGTTCGCGAAGCTCTTGGCGGAGGCCACCGGCTGCGAAACCGACCGGGCCGGAAGGCTTTTGATCAATCCCGACCTGACCGTAGGCGGGCACGCCGATATCTACGCCATCGGCGATATGACCTCGCTCAACGGCTACCCGGGACAGTCGCCGGTCGCCATGCAGGAGGGCAGGCACGCCGCCGACATCATTCGCCGCAAGAAGTTGCCCGGCACCGCCTTCCGATACTGGGACAAGGGCAGCATGGCGGTGATCAGCCGCTTCAGCGCGGTGGTGAAGCTCAACGAGCACATCACCTTCCGTGGGGTGATCGCCTGGACCATGTGGCTCGCGGTGCATCTGCTGTACCTGGTCGGATTCCGCAATCGCTTCGCCGCGGTGGCCTCGTGGTTGGTCGCCTTCATCGGCAGCGGACGTCCCGGCTTCGATGAGGTGGATGCGGCGCGGGAGCCGGCGCGTCTGCCCGAACGCGACGCCGCCTGATCTGCTCGAAACCGCGCCGGGTCGATGCGGCCCGGCGCGGTTCTGCGTCTTCGGGGTGGCACCGTAACGAAGTTCCATTTGCTTTGCGGCCAGGCTCGGACCGGTCCGTTTTTGCTCGACGACGGGACATTCAAGCCGACGGTACCCATCGCAGCCGGCATCGGCATTACACCGATGCGTGCCATGCTGCAAGATCATCTCACTCGTGGCGAATCCGCACCTCCACTCTGGCTGTTCTACTGTGCGAAAAGTAGTGCGAACCAGGCTTTTCGCGCCGCCCATGACGATCTGTTCGCCACCCGTGACGGTCTGCAGATCAGGCGCTTCTTCAGCCGTCCCGGCCAGGCCGACCCCCTCGGGACCGACTACCACCATCCCGGTCGGATCTCCGCGGAAGCGGTGATCGAGACGGTCGCCGGTCGTGGCCGATTGGGTTGCCGCAGAAGCCGACTCGACCCTCGACCTCGTCGGGGATGCGGTGTCACCCTACCCAGCGATTGCCGCTCCGGCGTGCGCTCCACCTGACGAACGGCGGTCATCCGCGTCGGCTCACTCACCAGACATCCGCAGCGACAGGCCACGATACGGCTCTGCTGTGCGTGGCCAAGCCGTGTACCTCTGAAGTGGTCGTCGATGCCTGACCGGATCCTCCGGCCGCGCTGCACCGAAGAATCTTGATCATTGATCAACGCCCCTGATGTGATGTAGCGTAGTCCGCAGTTCACTTGATCATTGATCAAGTGAGTAAACGCACGAGGGAGAGTCCTATGTCGGATGTTGTTGTCGTCGGTGCCGGTCCGGTCGGGCTCTGGGTGGCCGCCGAACTCAAACTCAACGGGGTGGACGTCGAGGTGCTGGAGGCGGCATCCGCGCGTGATCCGCGGTCGCGGGCTGTCGGTATGTCCGCGGGAACGGTCGAGACTTTGGCGACTCGCGGTATTGCCCAACGATTCATCGATGCGGGAGTCCCGATCGGCACCGTTCACTTCGGAGCCTCATCCACCCGCCTGCAGCTCGACGTGCTCGGAATCCGTCACCCGTTTTCGCTGTGCATCCCGCAGGCGGCGACCGAATCGCTGCTGGAGGACTATTGCACGCAGTTGGGAGTGCCCATCCGGCATGGGCAGGAGGTCATCGGACTCGACCAAGACGACGAGTCCGTGGTTCTGCGTACGACCGATATTGCGGGATTCAGTAGCGAATTCGTTGTCCCGTGGGTGATCGGCTGCGACGGCACCCGGTCCGTGACACGGCGAGCGGCCGGCATCGAGTTCCCCGGTAGCGATGGCACTCACACCGGCTGGTTGGCCGATGTACAGGTCGAGCGTGAACCTGCCGGTCCCTTGGGGTGTGTCACGGCGAACGGATCGTGCCTGATGCAGGCGATCGGTGACGGGCTCTACCGGATCGCAGGGATGGACACCGCCACCATGCATCTGCCGCCCGAGCACCCGCCCACCCTGGACCAGGTTCGTAACTGGGCGGTCGAAGCGTTCGGTGACGACTATGGCATGCACTCGCCACTGTGGATCTCCCGCTACGGCAACGCGACCCGGCTCGCCGACAACTATCGCAAGGGACGCGTTCTGGTCGCAGGTGATGCCGCTCACCAGTTCTTCCCCGCTGGCGGCCAAGGCATGAATACCGGTATTCAGGACGCCACCAATCTCGGCTGGAAACTGGCTGCCACCATTTCCGGCGACGCAGCCGCCGGACTGCTGGATACGTATAATGACGAACGCCGTTTCGCCGCAACGGAAATCATCCGCAACACCAACGCGCAGCTGGCGCTGTTCTCGGCCCGCATCCCGTCGGAGATCGCGCTGCGTGAAGTGTTCTCCGAAGCGATCGCGCATCCCGACATCAATGCGCGCTGGGCGCATCGGGTCACTGGGTTCGCCGATCCGGTCCCGATCGATAGCCGTTACCACGGTCACGAATTGCTCGGTACCCGAGTTACTCACCTGGTGTTGGACAACAATCCCGACACCCTACACACGATGATGGCCGCCAACCGGTTCCTGCTCATCGACCTGGAGACAGACCGACGGCGGGGATCGGGGGACGCACTCGCGGTGGCACATCCACGGCTCGACATCTACCGCGGCCCCGTCGAAATCATGCATCCGAAGTGGAACAACGTCGCAGCGGTTCTCGTGCGTCCTGATGCCCGCGTGGCCTGGGTGGGGCCGATCGGGCACTCACCTGCGGATCTCCGATCGGGAGTCGAACAAGCAATGGCCACCTGGATCGCCGACCACACCGCTACGGGCACTGTCGATTCGGCGTCTGCGGCGCACACCTGAATGCAGTGCATTACCTTTTGGCCCGTCGACAGTATCCTGCGGAAAACTGTCACCACACCCCGATCAGCCTCTGGTTTTGCGGCGGCGGTTTCATCTGCGGCACAGGTATTCTCTAACGGTGATGGTCCAATTCGGCGGTCGAGCCGATGACTGAATCGAGGCAGTCGACCCAGGCGAAGCAGCTGACCCATACGGAGGTCGTACAGGCGGGCCTGGATACGCTCGACGCCGTAGGCCTGGACAGCTGGACCATGCGGCGCGTGGCCGATCGCCTCGGGGTGCAGCTGAATACGGTGTACTGGCATGCGAAGAACAAATCGGCGCTACTGGACCTGATGGCCGATGAGCTGCTCGCCGGGTGTGCCGATGGACGATTACCACGCCCTTGGCGTAAGCGGGTGATTACCCTCGCCGCGCGGTATCGCGCAGCCTTGTTGTCCCGACGAGACGGCGGCCGGTTGTCGATCGCGCGATTCCATGCCCTCCCGAACACCATTCGTTTGTCCGAAGCCCTGCACAAAGCATTTGTCGATGGCGGCCTGCCACCAGCAGTGGTGTCTCATGCCGCGTGGAGCGTTTCTTACCTTACTTTGGCCAGCGTGATCGAGGAGCAGGGAGAGCCAGCAGACTGGGCTGGGGAGTGGGAGCGATCGTCGCCCACTCTGCGACAAAACAACGATCTTGCCGAGGCTCTCCGCTATTCGGTGTCGGCTGATTATCGAGTGCGTTTCGAATTCAGTATCGATCTGCTATTGGCAGGGTTGGATACCACCCGCGGTGAGTCATAGCGATACATCGATCGAGATCGCTTTACTACCCGACACCACGCTCGAGCCGGCCTACGGCAAGCCGGTGCCTGCGTCCACCGATGCCCGCGTGGCCGCCGACCACCGGTCGATGAAGGTGATCGTGTGTGCGATCACGAGTTCGCGGTCGAGGTCGAGTGTGATCTCATGCGCGGAATGGTCGAGAACGATCAGTGACGAATCCGCCGCCGCAGCCGCGGCGCGTCGGCCGCAGGCCACGTCGACCAGTGGATCGTGGGCACCGTAGAGGAACAGCGACGGTGTTCGGAGCTCGGGCAGTCTGGCCCCGACCTGTTCGGCGAAATCCAGCGCGGGGGCGAAGGCGGCGACCGGGAATTCGTCGTAACACACGATGCCGGATGCCTTGTCCAGCACCGCGTCCCGGGAGTCGACCGGAATACGGTCGGCGTCGGTCAGATTGGTCAGCACGGCTTGTAGTCCGTCGAGCCGGAACAGCGGTGCGGCCATCACGACCAGGCCGTCCACCTGGCGTTCCAGCGCTAGGTGGGTCGCCAGTGCGCCACCGAAGGAGATGCCTGCGACGAAGACCTTGTCACACGTGCGGGACAGGTGCTCGAATGCCGCATCGAGGGCACCGGTCCATTCCGCGGGACGGGTTCCGGCCAGGTCGTCCACCGCGGTTCCGTGCCCGGGCAGTCTCGGCGCGGAAACCGTGAAACCCCTGCGCCACAATGCTTCTGCCAGCGGCCACATGTTCTGTGGGGCACCGGCGAAGCCATGGACGAGCAGCACGCCCACGGCGTTGCCCTCGATGGTGAATCCTCCGCTGTAGGGTTGCAGACCCATGACTGTGCTCCTAGAGAATTTGCGGGTCGGCGCGCAGGGCGCGGTCGGCGAACGAACGGTACGTGGCGTCGATGATGCTGGGCTGCAGTAGAAACTCCTGCGCCTCACGGGCGAGCGGCTCGGGGATCGGGGCGATCGTCGAACCGGTCGATTCGGCTCGGATCTGCAGCATCGCGGCATGTTCCAGCAGGAGCGCGAGGACGGTGGCCTCCTCGATGGTGCGACCGGTGGTCAGCATGCCGTGATGGGCCAGCAGGATCGCCTTCTTTGCGCCCAGGGCTCCGGAGATCAATTCGCCCTCGCGGTCGGCCACCGGCACACCGGGCCAGTCCGCCAGGAACGCGACCTCGTCGTACAGCGGAGTCGCGTCCATGTGCGAGACGACCAGCGGTTTTCCGAGCATCGACAGCGCCGACACGTTCGGCGGATGAGTGTGGACGATGCAGCCGACGTCCGGGCGCGCCCGGTACACCCAGTAATGGAATCGGGTCGCCGGATTGGGCTGGACGCTGCCCTGCACCGGGTTCAGATCGTCGTCGACTCGGATCACATCGGTCACGGTGACCGCGTCGAAGGCCGGGCTCCAGGGCACAGTCCAGAAGGTGCCGTCGCCGACTCGCGCGGTCACCTGCCCGGCCAGTGCGAAGCAATGGTCCTGCGCGGCCAGGATCCTGCAGGTCAGTGCGATCTTCTCGGGATCAGACCAGGGCAGACCCAGTAACTGCTGGGTCAGCGCGGGGCGGATCACCCGGATCGGTGATTGATGGGTGGTCATCGCCACAATGTACCTCATAGGCAAATTTTTCTACAGAAATTCGCCTCTCAGGCATCGCGGTTCGCTAGTGTGTCCGACAACGCCCGGCGGGATCGGGCGCGAACGAAAGGTTGGATTTCGCCTCATGATTCATTCGCTCACCGGGGCACCGCATCGGATGTGGACTCCGCAGCACCCACCGACGGCCGAGATCGGCAGCGGCGACGTGGTCGAGTTCGAACTACAGGAAGCCACGGGCGGCCAGTTCGACCCGACCTCCACGGTCGCGGCGGTGGACACATTCGACTGGGACCGGGTGTATCCGCTGATGGGCCCAGTCCGGGTCCACGATGCCGAACCCGGCGACACCCTCGCCATCGAATTCCTGGACATGCGCACTGTCGAATGGGGATGGACCGCCGTACTTCCCGGCCTGGGGCTGCTGACCGATCAGTTCCCCGAGGCGCACCTGCACATCTGGGATCTCGCCGGCGGCCACGCCGAATTCGGCGATGTCGCAACGATTCCGGTGCGCCCCTTCTGCGGCGTGGTCGGCGTCTGCCCGAACGTCGCCGAACCGCAGCCGGTCCTGCCGCCGGGCAACTTCGGCGGTAACCTCGACTGCCGCGACCTCACCGCCGGAACCACCCTGTACCTCCCGGTACAGGTCCCCGGCGCGCTGCTCAGCTTCGGTGATCCCCACGCGGCCCAGGGGGACGGCGAATTATGCGTCAGCGCGATCGAGGCGTCGATGTCCGGCGCGGCGCGGGTGACCCTGCACAAGAACCGCGCGATCACCGCACCACAGTTCGCGACCGCAGGCCCGTTGCGGCCGGGCATAGAGGACCGGGGGTATTACGCCACCACCGGAGTGGCGCCCGATCTGATGGCCGCGGCCCGGGCTGCGACGTCCGCGATGATCGACCACCTCGGTGCCCGGTACGGCCTGGCACCCATCGACGCCTACATCTTGTGCAGCGTGGCCGTCGATCTCAGGATCATCGAAATCGTCGACGCACCCAACTGGGTGGTCGGCGCCTACCTCCCGCTCGCACTGATGCACTAACTCGCTTCAGTGTGTGAGCGGCACATTACCGCTGGAAATCAGCAGAATCGTGGCCGCGGCCTTCGACGTCGCCCGAATATGATGCGGCAGTGCAGCATCGAATTGGATAGCGTCACCCTTCCGCAGGTGAACCACCTCGGTGCCCAGTGTCAATTCGATGCCGCCCGAGACTATCTGCATCCATTCCTGGCCCTCATGCGAGACCGCGGACGTGGTCCGGCCCGGCGGAAATGTTGCCTCGACGATATTGGTGGCCGCCCCGGGCCCGCTGAGTATCCGATAGGACGCGTCCGCATTCCGATGGACCGGCCCGGCATCGGCGGCTACCAGATGATACGGCCGCGAATCCCCCTCTTCGACCAGTTGACTCAGGCTCATCTCGTAGGCACGGGCTATCTGCAACAGCGCACCGATGGACGGTTTCCGCTCGAATTTCTCGATGCGCGAAAGATGCGCCGCCGAAATACCCGTCAACCTCGCCAACGTCGTCAACGTGATCTGCCTGTCCTGGCGCAACGTCAAAAGGCGTTGCGCCAGCCGCCGCTCGATCAACTCGTCCTCGCCCACGCACCGAAACTACAAGACATCGAGCACCGCGATGGCAGCACACCCACCACCAGAGCGTGGCTGGCTGCCACCGCAACAGGCCGACGATCAGTCTCGTGATCCAGCGTCCGAGCGAACGATCGAGGCGAGAACGCGACAGGGACGGGTGCGCTCGGACCGGGTGCTGCGCCGCGCCACACCATTACGGCTGCCAAGCACCGACGGGCGTCCGTGGCGGCACGGAGGTGAATTCGTTTTCGCCGACCCGGCCACCTGGGGCGAGCCCGCAGATGAGCGGTGAGTGAGCTAATTCAGCTATCGCGCTACCGTCAGCCGCCAACGTTACGGTTACACGCGCCTGAATCCGGCCTGAAGACTCAGGGAGGCGGACGAGCTCATCATCTCGTTCACCGAACCGGCATCGCGGCGACACTTCGAGGTCGCTCCGGCGCTGTTTCGGGCTGGCTTCATCACGGATATGACTATTTCGTCCGTGTTGACAGCCCCGGCTCGACCGACGGACTCCGGGGCGGAACGGTCTCGGTATTCCCTGGTCGTTTCCTCCGATGCAGAGCACCGGCTGGCCGCCCAGCGGCTGCGCTACGGCGTCTTCGCCACCGAGCCCGGCTTCCAGATCGCCGATAACGGAACCGGTCTGGACGCGGACCGGTTCGACGAGCATTGCGATCACCTGCTGGTCCGCGATGACCGCACCGAGGAGTTCGTCGGCTGCTACCGAATGTTGCCGCCGGACAAGGTGAACGCCGCGGGCGGCTACTACACGGCCACCGAATTCGATCTGGCCCAACTGGATCCGGTGGGCAACCGGATCGTGGAGATGGGGCGCGCCTGCGTGGTGCCCGACCACCGCAATGGCTCGGTACTCACTCTTATGTGGGCGGGCATCCTGCACTACATCCAGCTCACCGGATACGAGTGGGTGATGGGATGCGTCTCGGTGCCCATGCAGGACACCCCCGCCGACCCGGCCGGGGTGAACGTGCGCGGGGTGCGGGATATGCTGCTCGGCCGCCACGGATCCGATCCCGAGCGGCGGGTGCACCCTTATAACCCGGTGGTCGTCGACGGACTGACGCTGGACGAAATGACCCCGCCCGCCCGCCCGAAGCTGCCGCCGCTGCTGCGCGGCTATCTGCGCCTCGGCGCGGAGATCTGCGGCGAACCGGCGCATGATCCGGATTTCGCGGTCGCCGACTTCGTCGCACTGCTCGGTCTGGACACCATCAACACCCGCTACCTCAACCGATTACAGGACGCCGCAAACACACTCGACGGGGGACGGTGAGGTAGATGGTGTTCGACGCGCCGCCCGCACAGAGCACCGCGCACTCGTGGATGCCGTCGAGTCCCTGTGGGCCCGGCTGCATCGATCCGGTGGATGAGATCGGTACCGCACGGGTCATCGGCCGACTACTCGGCGTGGCCGGGCTGCTGGTCAGCTTTCCGGTCGTCAATATCGTCACACCGCGTGGTCGGCGCGAACAGCTGCAGCGGCGCTATGCGCGAACTGTGCTGAGCTGTCTTGGGATTCGGTTGCGTGTGGTGGACAACCGGGGCGTCGGTCGACCCGATGCCGGGCAGTCGGCCGATGCGCGCTTCAGCGAACCGGGCGAAGGTCTGCTGATCGTGGCCGGACATATCGGCTGGACCGATGTCGTCGTCATGGCCGCAGTGCAGCCGCTCGGCTTCGTGGCGCGTGCCGATATGGTCGATTGGCCGCTGCTCGGCGGTTTGGCGAAGCTGATGCGGGTCATCCCGATCGAACGCGAACGGCTGCGCGAACTGCCCGGTGTGGTGGCGACCATCGGTGAACGGCTGGCATCGGGCGATCGGATCGCGGTCTTCCCCGAGGGCACCACCTGGTGCGGCCGCGCCTACGGCACCATGCGGCCCGCGCTCTTCCAAGCCGCCGTGGACACCGCGACGTCGGTGCAGCCGGTGCGGCTGCGCTACCTGGACGCGCACGGTACGCAGTCGACGATTCCGGGATTCGTCGGCGACGATTCCTTCGGCACCTCGGCGAAGCGGGTGCTGCGCTCGCGCGGCATGGTGGCCGAAGTGGTGCTCGCGCCGGTTGAATATCCGGGACTCGACCGGCGCGACCTGGCTCGCCGCTGTGAACAGGCCGTACGTGGTGCGGACCGGTCGCGCCACGGCGCCATCGAGGCCTCGGAGTGGATCGAGGCAACGGCCACCCGAGTGCAGGATCCGGAGTCGGCCGAGACGCGGGCCACACCGGCCGTGCGGCGGCCGTCGCGGCTGCGACCGTTCCGTCGCTCCGGCCGCCGAGCCACGGGTCACCAGGAGATCGAAGGGACGGCGGCAGCCCCGGCCTGATCGCGGTTTCTCTGACATCGACCTGCTTCGACGGTGCGGGAACGGACCCGTGCCTGACCGAGGCGATCGAGCTCATCCAGGCGGCACCTGGCGCCAAGCCGGCAGGCACCCGGGGCGCGTGTGGTTCGAGGTCGACGCACTGGCTGGTGAGCCATCGAAGTGGCTGACGTTGTTCGGTACCCGAGTCCTGTCCTAGTGGGACTCCCGGATGTCCGATTAGTTCGGCCTTCGTTGCCAGCTGCGATATCGGGAAGCACAGTCGGACCTTCGGCCTCGCAGACGTCACCCATCCGGGCGACACGGCCAGCGAAAAACATGATGAAGATTCGCGGATGCAATGGGACACTACGGCTTCCAACCCGACGATCTGGACGGCCGGTGGGGCAACTCGCGACCGTCGAAGTGTCGCGGTAGCCGTTGAGAATTGGCGGGACCGATTAATTAGGCGAAGTGGTCCCGTCTGATCTCATGTGGCGCCGCTCTCGGCCCGCATATCGTCCCGATCGAAAGCCCGGAGGTATCCGATGCCCGCAGACAGACCCGTCCGTCCGACCGGACGGGGAACCCCGACCGTAGTCCGGCTGCTGGTGCTCGCGACCTTCGTGGTGATTCTGAACGAAACCATCATGATCAACGCGATTCCGCGGCTGATGGCCGACCTCGAGGTGACCGAACGCACCGCGCAGTGGGTGTCGACCGCGTTCATGCTCACCATGGCGGCGGTCATCCCGGTCACCGGATGGTTCCTGCAGCGGGTCACCACTCGCCGGGCCTATACGATCGCGATGGGTGTGTTCATCGCGGGCACAGCGCTTTCCGCCGTGGCCCCGTCGTTCACGGTGCTGCTGCTCGGGCGGATCGTCCAGGCGGGTGGTACCGCGGTGATGATGCCGTTGCTGATGACCACCCTGATGACGGTGGTCCCCGAACAGGACCGCGGCCGGGTCATGGGCAATGTCACCCTCGCCATCTCGGTCGCCCCGGCCATGGGGCCGGTCCTGTCCGGTGTGGTACTCCAAGTCGGTTCGTGGCGTTGGCTTTTCGGGCTGGTGCTGCCGATTGCCGCGGTGGTCACCTGGCTGGGCCTGCGCAAACTGGACAATATCGGCGAACCGCAGACCGGCGCGCTCGACTGGTCCAGCGTGGCATTCGCCGCGGTCGGATTCGGTGGCCTGGTGTACGGGCTCAGCCGGTTCGAGACTCACAATGTCGCGACACCCGCGGTGATCGTCGGCACCGGATTGGCGCTCATCGGTGTCTTCGCGGCCCGTCAGCTGCGACTGCAGCGCACTGGAGCCCCGCTGCTGGATCTGCGCATCCTGCTGTTCGGCACCTACACCAAGGCGCTGATCCTGATGTCGGTCGCGTTCATGGCGATGCTCGGATCGATGATCCTGCTGCCGCTGTACCTGCAGAATCTGCGCGGCTTGTCGGCACTGCAGACCGGACTGCTCGTCATGCCGGGCGGACTGGCGATGGGGCTGCTCGGCCCGACTGTCGGGCGGCTGTTCGACCGGTTCGGCGGGCGAGTACTGGTGATTCCCGGTTCGATCGGTGTCGCGGCCGCACTCGCCGGGTTCACCCGGATATCGATGACCATGCCGTACTGGCAGCTGTTGATCCTGCACATCCTGATGATGGTGTCGCTGGCCGCGGCGTTCACCCCGGTCTTCACGCTCGGGCTCGGGGCGCTCCCGCAGCACCTGTACTCACATGGCAGCTCCATGCTCGGCACACTGCAGCAGGTGGCCGCGGCCTTCGGTACCGCCCTGGTGGTGACGGTGATGTCCGCCCGCAGCAGTGCGCTAGTAGCGGACGGAGCGGATCCGATCACCGCACACCTCGACGGCATGCGCCTGGCATTCGCCATCTCCGCCGCCATGGCCCTGATCGTCATCGTGATGGCAGTGCTGCTGCCGAGCCGATCCAGCGCCCCACAGGACGCGGATGGCGCCGAGACGCCGACCCCCGAGCTGGTGGAGAGCTGATCGTCCCGGCGGGCCGCACGCGTCGCTGCTCACACCGCTGCCGACAGTGCGTCGGCAGCGGTGTCGGCCACGGCGAACACGCCGATGGCACAGCTTGTTACGCCGGGCGCGCCGTCGGCTCGCCGGTCACTGCGATCGGGCGGGAATAACGGCGAAACCCCGACGGCTATCCTTTACTGGTCATGAAGTCGGCTTTTTCGGGTCCGGTCCACGGTGCGCCCAAGACGGTCTACCTCGATCATGCGGCGACCACCCCGATGGTGCCTGCCGCGATCGAGGCGATGACGGCTGCCCTCGGGATGACGGGCAATGCCTCCTCACTGCACGGTTCCGGGCGCACGGCACGGCGGATGCTGGAGGAGGCGCGCGAATCGATTGCCGCCGATCTGGGCGCCCGGCCGTCGGAGGTGATCTTCACCTCGGGTGGGACCGAGAGCGACAATCTGGCGATCAAGGGCATCTACTGGGCGCGCCGCGCCGCCGAGCCGCGCCGGACCAGGATCATCGCGGGGTCGACCGAACATCACGCGGTCATCGACACGGTCGAGTGGCTGGAGCAGCATGAGGGCGCCCAGGTGACCTGGCTGCCGGTGGACGCCGACGGTGTCGTATCGCCGCGGGTATTGCGTGCGGCGCTGGCCGAGTATGCCGACGAGGTCGCGCTGGTGAGCATCATGTGGGCCAATAACGAGGTGGGCACCATCGCCCCGATCGTCGAATTGGCCATGGTGGCACAGGAATTCGGCGTGCCGATGCACAGCGACGCGATCCAGGCCGCTGCCCAGCTGCCGATCGACTTCGCGGCGAGTGCGCTGTCGGCCGCGAGTTTCGCCGGGCACAAGGTCGGTGGACCGCACGGTGTCGGTGTCCTGCTGCTCGGCCGGCAGGTGCCGTGTGTGCCGCTGCTGCACGGCGGCGGGCACGAACGCGATCTGCGCTCGGGGACCTCCGATACCGCCGCGGCCGTCGGACTGGCCACCGCATTGCGTCATACCGTGGCCGAGTTGCCCACGCGCACACCGGAATTGACTGTGCTGCGGGATGATTTGATCGCGGGTATCCGCACGGCCGTTCCGGATGCGGTATTGAGCGGTCCGGTCGGGGAGCGGCGACTGCCGGGCAATGTGCACTTCACCTTTCCCGGCTGCGAAGGTGATTCGCTGCTGATGCTGCTGGACGCAGCCGGAATCGAATGTTCGACCGGATCGGCCTGCAACGCGGGCGTGGCCGCCCCCAGCCATGTGCTGATCGCCATGGGCGTCGAACCGTGGCAGGCGCGCGGTTCGCTGCGCTTCTCGCTGGGGCACACCTCGACGCGCGCCGATGTGGACGCGGTGCTGAATGTATTGCCCCGGATTGTGGAAAGGGCCAGGGCCGCGGGTCTGGCCGGTGCGAAGGGAGGTGTCTGATGCGGGTACTCGCCGCGATGAGTGGTGGTGTGGACTCGGCAGTGGCGGCGGCACGTGCCGTCGACGCGGGTCATGAGGTGGTCGGCGTGCATCTAGCGCTGTCGGCGACGCCGGGCACGCTGCGCACCGGTTCGCGCGGTTGCTGCTCCAAGGAGGACGCCGGTGACGCCCGGCGGGCCGCCGATGTGCTCGGCATCCCCTTCTATGTCTGGGATTTCGCCGATCGCTTCAAGGAAGACGTGATCGACGATTTCGTCGCCGCGTACGCGGCCGGTGAGACGCCGAATCCGTGTCTGCGCTGCAACGAGAAGATCAAGTTCTCGGCCCTCGCCGATCGCGCGGTGGCACTCGGCTTCGACGCCGTGGTCACCGGACATTACGCGCGGCTCGAGGACGGTGTACTGCGCCGGGCCGTCGACGCCGATAAGGACCAGTCCTATGTGCTCGCGGTGCTGACCGCGCAGCAGCTGTCGCGGGCCATGTTCCCGGTGGGCGACACCCCGAAGCCGCAGATCCGCGCGGAGGCCGCCGACCGCGGGCTCGCGGTGGCGAATAAGCCCGACAGCCATGACATCTGCTTCATCCCCTCCGGTGATACCCGCGCCTTCCTCGGCGCGAAGATCGGCATTCGGCCGGGTGCGGTGGTCGACGCCGACGGCCAGGTGCTCGGGAATCACGAAGGCGTGCACGGATTCACGATCGGCCAGCGCAAGGGGCTCGGCCTGCCCGGTCCCGGCGCCGACGGCAAACCGCGCTATGTCACCGACATCGATCCCGACTCCGGCACCGTTCGCGTCGGCTCCGTCGAGGATCTGCAGGTGTGGACCGTGCAGGCCGACCGTGCGATCTGGACCTCCGGCTCCGCACCCGAGGGGTCGATCGAATGCGTTGCGCAGGTGCGCGCACACGGCGGCACCGCACCGGCCATTGCCGAGGCGGACGGCGACGGACTGATCGTGCGGCTGCGCGAGCCGCTGACCGGTGTGGCCCGTGGTCAGGCCGTGGTGCTGTATCGCCCGGATGTCCTGGGGGATGAGGTGATCGGCAGCGGCACCATCACCGACACCTCGCGTGCGGTGCCCGACTCGGTCAGCGCGGGCGTGAGCACTGCCAAGTGAGCGGTGCCTACATCGGGCGGCGCGGCAAGCGAGATCGGTCCACCCTCCTCGTCATTTCGGCGCAGACCGGGATCCACCACACAATGGGGTGTACACCCCGCATAGGGGCAGCGCAGTGAGCGAAATTGCCAGGGAATCGGGCGAACTCGAGGCGAAGGCACCCGTCCGTATCCCCGGTGGGATCGCGATGGCCGTCGGGTCCTGGCCGGGTACCGATCCGCGCGAGGCCGCGGCCACCATCATCGGTGAGTTGCCGGAACTGCCGCATCTGGTCGAACTGCCCAGGCGCGGTACGGGTTCGGACATGATCGGCCGCGTCTCCGCGCTGCTGGTCGATATGCGGTTCGACACCACGACGCGTGGCTATCGGCTGGTGTCCCGGCCCGGTGCGGTATCGCGGCGCGCTCGCGATCTGCTCAGGTCGGACCTCGACGCGCTCGAAGAGGCGTGGGAGACAGCGGGTTCGGCCGGTGCCGGGCGCACGGTCAAACTGCAGGCCGCCGGTCCGCTCACCCTCGCGGCCCAGCTGGAACTGCCCGGCGGTCACCGCGTACTCACCGATTCCGGGGCGGTGCGCGATATTTCGGAATCCCTTGCCGAAGGCCTGGACCGGCACGTGAGCGAGGTGCGCAAGCGCCTCGGCGCGGAAGTCGTTCTGCAACTGGATGAACCGTCGCTGGCCGAGGTACTGAACGGCTCGCTCCGCGGCGTCAGCGTCCTCGATACCGTGCGCGCGGTACCCGAACCGGAAGCACTTGCCGTCCTGGATGCGGTCATCACCGCACAATCGGCTCCGGTCCTTGTTCACAGCTGCGCCGAGTCGGCCGCACTGTCCTTCCTGCGCGGCAGCGCGGCCGCCGCCGTCGGCTTCGATATGTCCACCATCGCCACCCGCGATCTGGACGATATCGGTGAAATCCTCGATACCGGAAAACAAGTGGCGCTCGGCCTGGTCCCGACCACTCGGCCCGCCAAACCACCGACCTGGCGCGATATTGCCGAGCCAGGCGTCCGCCTGATCGACCGCCTCGGCCTGCGCCGCTCGACCCTCGCCACCCAGATCCTCGTCGCCCCCGCCTGCGGTCTGGCCGGTGCTCCACTGGACTGGGCCCGCGCGGCCCTGCGCCTGTCCACCGAGGTGGCCCGCGCCTACGCCGAAGAACCCGAATCGCTCGACTTCACCTGACGCCGGGCGCCGCGATCCGTGCGATGAGTCCGCCGCGACGTGCGGGAATGTGGCGGCTGGATGTCAGTGGGCTCGGCTAATGTGCGATGGGTGAGTGACAGCGACATTGTGGCGGAGCCAGCGACCGCGGAGCAGCGAGTGGAGTGGCAGCGGCTCGCGGATGAGGTTCGTGAGCATCAGTTCCGGTACTACGTCCGGGACGCGCCGATCATCTCCGACGGCGAGTTCGACAAGCTGCTGCGGCAACTGCAGGCACTGGAGGACGCGCACCCGGATCTGCGCACACCCGATTCGCCGACGCAGCTGGTCGGCGGCGGATTCGCGACGGATTTCACCGCCGTGGACCACCTGGAGCGGATGCTGTCGCTGGACAATGTGTTCGACTTCGACGAGCTGCGCACCTGGGCGAGCCGGGTGGAGGCGGAGACCGGATCGAATCTGCACTATCTGTGCGAGGTGAAGATCGATGGCGTCGCGCTGAACCTCGTCTATGAGAACGGGCGGCTGGTGCGCGGCGCGACGCGCGGCGACGGGCGCACCGGCGAGGACGTCACGCTCAACGCGCGCACCATCGAGGACATCCCGGGCGAGCTCACGCCGTCGGCGGAGTTCCCGATCCCCGAGCTGCTCGAGGTGCGCGGCGAGGTCTATTTCCGCCTGGAGGATTTCGAGACGCTCAATGCCGCGATCGTGGCCGAGGGCAAACCGCCGTACGCGAATCCGCGCAATACCGCGGCGGGTTCGCTGCGGCAGAAGGATCCCGCGGTCACCGCGCGGCGTCGGCTGCGGATGATCTGCCACGGCTTCGGTCGCATCGAGGGCTACACCCCGACCTCACAGCACGAGGCCTACCGCGCCCTAGCCGCCTGGGGTCTGCCGGTCTCCGAACATACGAAGCTGGTACAGGGCATCGACGCGGTGATCGAGCGCGTCAACTACTGGGGCGAGCACCGCCACGATATCGAGCACGAGATCGATGGTCAGGTGATCAAGGTCGACGAGATGTCGCTGCAACGGCGTCTCGGTTCCACCTCTCGCGCTCCGCGCTGGGCGATCGCGTATAAGTACCCGCCGGAGGAGGCGACGACCAAGCTGCTCGGCATCGAGGTGAATGTCGGCCGCACCGGCCGGGTCACCCCGTTCGCGGTAATGGAGCCGGTCTCCATCGCGGGTTCCACGGTCGCGCGGGCCACTTTGCACAATGCCTCCGAGGTGAAGCGCAAGGGTGTGCTGATCGGTGACACTGTCACCATCCGCAAGGCGGGCGACGTCATCCCCGAGGTGCTCGGCCCGGTGGTGGATGCGCGCACCGGCGACGAGCGTGAATTCGTCATGCCGACGCAGTGTCCCGAATGCGGTGCGGAGCTGGCGCCGGAAAAGGAGAGCGACGTCGATATCCGCTGCCCGAATGGGCAGTTCTGCCCGGGGCAGCGGCGGGAGCGATTGTTCTACATCGCGAGCCGTCGGGTCTTCGATATCGAGGCGCTCGGCTATGAGGGCGCGGTGGACCTGCTGCGCTCGGGCGCGATCACCGATGAGGGCGATCTGTTCGACCTCGATGAGGCGCGACTGCTGACCACCTCGCTGTACGCGAATATGGACGGCACCCTGTCCGCGAACGGCAAGCGACTATTGGAGAACCTGCAGGCCGCCAAGGACCGCCCGCTGTGGCGAGCGTTGGTCGGCCTGTCCATCCGGCACGTCGGTCCGACCGCCGCCCGTGCGCTCGCCGCGGAATTCGCCAGCATGGACCGCATCGAACAAGCATCGGCCGAGGAACTCGGCGCCGCCGACGGGGTCGGTCCGACCATTGCGAACGCGGTGGTGGACTGGTTCACCGTCGACTGGCATCGCGCGATTGTCGACAAGTGGTGCGCGGCCGGCGTGCGCATGGCCGATGAGCGCGACGAGTCCATCGAGCGGACGCTCGAGGGCCTATCGATCGTGGTGACCGGTTCGCTGGAAGGGTTTTCCCGCGACGGTGCCAAGGAGGCGATCCTGGTGCGTGGCGGCAAGGCCGCGGGCTCGGTATCCAAGAAGACCGCGTTCGTGGTGATCGGAGAGTCGCCGGGATCCAAGGCCGCGAAGGCGGAGGAACTGGGCGTGCCGATCCTCGACGAGGCCGGATTCCGCCTCCTGCTCGAGCAGGGCCCAGAGGCGGTAGCACCGGATACCGCCGAGGGAGACGTCGAAGCGGAGGAATAGGGCGGCTCCTCGGAAGGGGGGATACGCCGTCGGCGAACGGCGCTTGACCTGAACCTAGCTCGAGGTATCACGATCGACTGGTAGGCAACTATCAGGAGATTCGATATGACTCACCGCTCTACCGCTCTGATCACCGGTGCTTCGGCGGGATTCGGTCTGGCTCTTGCGCGTTCGCTCATCGCGCGCGGCTGGCGGGTGATCGGCACCGCCCGCCGCGCCGATCGCCTCGAACAAGTGGAGTCCGAACTCGGCGAAGCCTTTCTCGCGGTGCCCGGCGATATCACCGATCCGGCGCATCGTGCCGAACTGGCCGAGATCGCCGCTGGGTTCGGACATCTCGACCTGCTCGTGAACAATGCGAGCAGGCTCGGGCCGAGTCCGATGCCGCGGCTGGCCGACTATCCGCTCAACGAGCTCGAGTTGGTGTACCGCACCAATGTCATTGCCCCGCTCGCGGTTCTGCAATTCGCGCTGCCGCTGCTCGGCGCCGACGGTGTCGCGGTGAACATCAGCTCCGACGCGGGCGTCGAACCGTATCCGAATTGGGGCGGTTACGGCTCCTCGAAGGCGGCGCTCGACCAGCTCACCGCCATTCTGGGCGCTGAATATCCGGACCAGTCGATCTACGCCTTCGATCCCGGCGATATGCGCACCGAAATGCACCAGGCCGCATTTCCCGGCGACGATATCTCCGATCGCCCGGAGCCCGAGACCGTGGTGCCCGCGCTCCTGCGACTGATCGAGCAGCGACCGAAGAACGGCCGCTACACCGTGGCCGATTTCACCGCGGGAGTCGCCAGATGAACTCGGCATCGACGGGTGGGCCAGCGGCGCTGAACGAATGGCCCGACATACTGCCGCCCGAGCGCAATGCCATCGCCCCGCCGGAGGCACGCGGTCTGGCCCGCGACGAGGTCCGGATGCTGGTGGCGGCGGATCGCCTCACCCACACCATATTCCGTGAGCTGCCACAGCAGTTGAATGCGGGTGACCTGGTGGTGGTGAACAATTCGTCGACCCTGGCCGCCGCGGTCGACGGCGTACTCGACGGCACGCCGGTCACGCTGCATCTGTCCACCTGGCTCAACGCGCTGGTCGAGGCGGAGACGGAGGCCAGCGTTCCACCGGATACCTTCGGCGGCTGCGACGGACTCTGGGTGGTGGAGGTGCGCACCCGCGAACGTACGCCGTACGGGGGTGATCTATACGCAGGCAATGAGATCCAAATGCCGGACGGCGCCACGGCCACTCTCCGCGAACCCTGGCTACCGGGTGCGCGCCGACTCTGGATCGCCGAACTCAGCGCGGATCCCACCTGGCTGCTGGCCACCCACGGCTATCCGATCACCTATTCATATGTGCCACAGCGTTGGTCGCCGTCCTACTACACGACAGTATTCGGCCGGATTCCGGGCAGTGCCGAAATGCCGAGTGCGGGACGCCCGTTCACCCAAGCGCTGGTGCTCGATCTGGTGACCGCCGGTGTGGCGGTCGCGCCGATCACCCTGCACACCGGGGTCTCCTCGCCCGAGGCGGGCGAACCGCCGAGTCCGGAGCGCTTCGCGGTACCGGCGACGACCGCACGTCTGGTGAACGACACCAGGGCGGCGGGCGGCCGCATTATCGCCGTCGGCACGACGGTGACCCGAGCATTGGAGTCGACCGCCGATCACAACGGGATCGTGCACCCGGCCCGAGGATGGACCGAACTGGTCCTGGGACCGCAACGGCCCGCCCGGGTGGTCGACGGCATCATTACCGGATGGCACGCTCCCGGCGCGTCACATCTGGATCTGCTCGTCGCGGTCGCGGGCGAGACAAGCGTGCACGAGGCCTACGCCACCGCTCTCGATACCGGCTATCTCTGGCACGAGTTCGGCGACAGCGCGCTGTTGTTCGGACCTAGGAGGGCGTAATGGTCACGGTGGAGTCGAGCTGGCCGCCGACCGTGACCCGGCCGCACTGACCATTGCTGAGATCGAGATGGTCGGTCCTGGTCTTGGTCCGGGTCTTCTGGATGGTGGTGTCGACAGTGACGTCGACCTTGCCCACCGAGCAGACCTTCACGAGCGCCGGTGACCCGGTGAAGCTGTAGGTGCCGCCACCCTGGCAGGTATTGGTCTCATCGTGGAAGAAGATCCGCGCCGAACCGTCCGGACACGGTGCCTCGGCGGCGGCCTGCGGCGGGCCGAGTACGACCAGCGGGCCGAGTGCGAGAGCGGCAGCGACGGAGCTGCGGGCCACAAGACGACGAACCGTCAGTTCCATCGTTAACCATCCTCATCAGGGTCCAGCGAGTGCCAGCGGATAGCCGCGGCGCCAGCATGATAACGCGTGACATGCGCATTTGTCCGGTCGAAGCCCGTGCGAAGGCGTCGAGCGGCGGCTATCGTGGCGCGCCGCGCGGGTGGCGGTGTCGCGGATGGGCGGGCGAACCGACAGGATGGCGGGATGCTGCGCAGTTTTCAGGTGACGAATCACAGATCGCTGGCCGAACGGCAGGACTTGCGATTGAGCCGGGGGAGTGGTCCGGTCGCGGTGCCGGTGACGGCGGTGCACGGTGCGAGTGCCGCCGGCAAGACGAACCTGATCGATGCCCTAGGGCAGATGCGCGACGCGGTGCTGAATTCGGTGACCGGCTGGGATCCGTACGCCGGGCCGGTGCGCGCGCCGCATCGCGGATTCCCGAATCGCCCTTCGGAATTCGTGGCCGGCTTCGTCGCCGAAGGGGTGCCGTACACCTACGGGTTCCGGTTGGACAATGCCGATGTGACGGCCGAATGGCTCTACACCCATCCCCGCTCGCGCAAGCGAATCATCTTCGAGCGCAATGGCGAACAGACCAAGATCGGCCCGATGTTCGAGGCCGCGCGCTACGGTATCGCGGCACTGCTACCGCTGGTGCGCCCGAATGCGTTGCTGCTCAGTCTCGCCGGGCAGATGTATGCCGAGGCGCTGGTGCCCGCGTATCGGTGGTTCTCCGCGATGCTCGAGGTGCAGCACGGTGCCGTCGATGCCGCGGCGGTGGCGCATCGGCTCGGCAGTCATCTCTCCGCCGCACCGGATCATGCGGTTCGACTGCTCATGCTGTTGCGCACCGCCGAACTCGGTATTACCGATCTGCTGATCGCCGAACCCGATCCGATGTACGCGGACTATCTGCGCGAACTCGACGCCGATATCGCGGGGACGGCCAAACAGGTGGAACTCTGCGCCACCTCGCCGGGGCACGCCGACCTGCTGCGGGATAACGGCATCACCGAGGTCATGCTCGAGCGCGAGCTCGGCAATCTCGAGGCCGCGCGCGATGCCCTCTACACCAGGATGGTCGAGCGCCGCGGCGTCGGGCTCGGCCTGGTACACGCCGGGATTGATGCCGCCTTCGATATCACCGAAGAATCTGCCGCGACACTGTCGATGCTGCGGCTGCTGCCGACCATGCTCGATGCGCTCGACTCCGGTCGAGTCCTCGCGATCGACGATATCGGCGCGCAGCTGCCGGTCGAGGAGACCGACCGGCTGATCCAGCTCTTCCAGAATCCGGAGACGAATTCCCGTGGTGCGCAATTGATCTTCACAACGAACAATCGCGCGCTGATCGATCGGGCGAATGGACGCTCACAGCGCACCCGCACCGCCGTCTGGCAGATCCGTCGCACCGAAGACGGCGCCAGCGAGCTAGCCGCGCTGTAGTCCGGCGAAACACGTCGTCGGTCGCGGCTGGTGCTGCGACTACGTGATGGTGCTGTGAGCGCGTGCTGTGTTGTGTGGTCGCGTGATGGTGCTGCGAGCGTGTGCTGTGTGGTGGGCGTGTGCCCTGTGGGTGGGTGATGGTGCTGTGAGCGCCAGGCGTGCTGTGAGCGCGTGACGTGCTGCGAGTGGGTGACATGCTGCGAGTAGGTGATGGTGCTGTGGGCGCCAGGCGTGCGGTGGGCGCCAGGCGTGCTGCGAGCGCCAGGCGTGCTGCGAGCGCCAGGCGTGCTGCGAGTGGGTGACGTGCTGCGAGTGGGTGACGTGCTGCGAGTGGGTGATGGTGCTGTGGGCGCCAGGCGTGCGGTGGGCGCCAGGCGTGCTGCGAGCGCCAGGCGTGCTGCGAGCGCCAGGCGCGCTGCGAGTGGGTGACGTGCTGCGAGTGGGTGATGGTGCTGTGGGCGCCAGGCGTGCGGTGGGCGCCAGGCGTGCTGCGAGCGCCAGGCGTGCTG
>NZ_JBEXUI010000058.1:0-37711 GCF_040614395.1 Nocardia sp. NPDC005998
AGCCTGCGTTGTTCGCGTTCGAGGTGGCGCTGTTCCGGTTGATCGAGTCGTTCGGTGTCGGTCCGGATGTGTTGATCGGGCATTCGATCGGTGAGTTGGTGGCGGCATATGTGGCGGGGGTGTGGTCACTCGAGGACGCGTGCGCGTTGGTCGTCGCGCGCGGGCGGCTGATGGGTGCGTTGCCCGAAGGCGGCGCGATGCTGGCCGTGGCGACCACGGAAGAGCGGGTGGCCGAGACCATCGCGCCGTTCGGCGAGAAGGTATCGATCGCGGCGGTGAACGGGCCGTCCTCGATCGTGGTCTCCGGCACCGAGGCGGCCATCACGGAATTGGCGGCGACATTCGCCGCGGCGCAGATCAAGATGTCACGGTTGCAGGTCAGCCACGCCTTCCATTCCGCATTGATGGACCCGATGCTGCCGGACCTCGAAGCGGTCACCGTCGGACTCACCTACCGCACCGCGCTGCTACCGGTCGTGTCCAACGTCTTCGGCGTCGTCGCGGGCGAGGCGCATGCCGAACCGATCTACTGGGTCGGCCACGTGCGCGATACGGTCCGTTTCGCCGAGGGCGTGCATACCCTGGTGGACGCGGGTGTTCGCCGATTCCTCGAGGTGGGCCCCGACGCCGTGCTGACGGCGATGACGGGTCAGTGCCTGCCTGCCGACATCGAAGCCAAGTCGCTGGTGGCCGCGTCGGGCCGGCGCGGCACCGACGAGGTGACGCAGGTGCTGACCTTCCTCGCGCAGGCCGACAACGCGGGCATCGACGTTGACTGGTCGCCGCTGTTCGCCGACCGGTCCCCGGCGCGAGTGTCCTTGCCGACGTATGCGTTTCAGCACCAGCGTTACTGGCTCCAACCGAATCACGCGGTGGTGTCGGGCAATTCGGACCACCCGATTCTGACGGATGCGGTCCCGGTGGCGGGCAAGGACGAATGGCTCTTCACCGGAAAGCTGTCCGACGCGGCGCACCAGTGGGTCGCCGATCACCAGGTCTTCGGGACCGCGGTGGTCCCGGCGACGACGTATCTGGAATTGGCCTCCACCATCGGGGTCCGGCTCGGCGTCGGACTCGTCGAGGAGATCTCCCTGGATATTCCGCTGGCGCTCGGTGCGGACCCGGTCGATCTCCAGATCGCGGTCGGCGAACCCGAGCCGGACGGGCGCAGGCATTTCACGATCTTCTCCCGGACCGAGCGCACCGATGCGGTCGACGCGTGGGTGCCGCATGCCCGTGGCGTGCTCGCCGTCGCGGACGCCGCGGACACACCGCCGATATGGGATGAATTCGACTGGCCGCCAGCGGGTTCCGAGCAGCTCGACGAGCAGGAGCTGTACCGGCGGATCGCCGATCTCGGTCTCGAATACGGTCCGGCATTCCTCGGAGTGCGCGCGATGTGGCGGCGCGGCGACGAGGTATTCGCGGAGGTGTCGTTGGACGAGACCGCGGCCGGGCAGGTGGCCGGGTTCGGTATTCATCCAGCGTTGTTCGACGCGTGCCTACATCCCGCGCTCGACTTCGTAATGGACGACATTCCCGAGGGCAGGTTGCCGTTGCCGGTGTCGTTCGCTGGTGTGCGGATGGCGCGGACGGGTTCAGGACCGGTCCGCGTGCGCGCCGAGCGTTCGGGCGGCTATCGGATTCGTCTGGATGTGGTCGATATAACGGGCGAACCGGTGCTGAGCGCGGATTCCCTTGTGGTGCACCCGGTCGAACGCCGCACCGTGGCACGCGTGCGCGCCGGTGGCGCACTGCCCGTGCTCTATGGCGTGGAGTGGGCGTCCGTGCCGCCGGAGTCGTCGACGCCGGTGTCGTCGATGGTGGTACTCGGTGACCAGATCATGGCGGGGATCGACGATCACGTCGCGGGCATTGGTGAACTCGCCGCCGCCGATATTGTCGCCGACGCGGCTGTCTGGCTGGTCGACGCCGCCGAATTCGGCGGCGCGGATGCCGCGCAGGTGGGTCGCCGATCGGTGAACGCGGCCATCGAGCTGTTGCGCTCGTGGCTGTCGGACGCGCGGCTCGCCGAGACCAGGCTGATTGTGGTGACGCGCAACGCCATTGGCCTGCCGGACGAGTCATCCGATCCGGTGGCCGCGGCCGTGGCCGGATTGGTGCGCAGCGCCCAGGCCGAACATCCCGGCCGAATGGTGCTGCTCGACCGCGATGGCGAGATCGACGCCGAGGTGGTGTCGGCCGTGCTGGCGACGGGTGAACCCCAGGTGGCGGTGCGATCCGGTCGCTTGTCGGTGCCGCGGTTGCGGCGCGAGCCCGCATCGGATGCGGCAGCGATGTCGTTCGGCGCGGGGACGGTCCTGGTGACCGGTGGTACCAGCGGGTTGGGCGCGCTCGTTGCGCGGCACCTGGTCGCCGAGCACGGCGTGCGCCGGCTGCTGCTGGTCTCGCGGCGAGGTCGCGATGCCGAGGGTGTGGCGGAACTGGTCGCGGAGATCTCCGCGCTGGGTGCCGAGGTGGACGTGGCGGCCTGCGATATCGCCGATCGCGCCGCCCTCGAGGCGGTGCTGGCCGCGATCCCCGCGGAGTTCCCGCTCTCCGGCGTCGTCCATTCGGCGGGCGTCGTGGACGACGGAACCATCGAGACATTGACCGGCGAGCAGGTGGATCGCGTATTCGCTCCGAAGGTGGACGGGACGTGGCTGCTGCACGACCTGACGCGCGCCGCGGAGTTGTCCGCGTTCGTGGTGTTCTCCTCGGTCGCAGGAGTCGCGGGTTCGCCCGGGCAGGGCAACTACGCGGCGGCGAACGCCTTCGCGGACGCGATCGTCCGGCTCCGACGTCAGCGGGGCCTGCCTGGTGTGGCAGTGGCCTGGGGGCCGTGGCACGCGGGCAGCGGTATGACCGGCGAACTCGGTGCGGCCGGACTGGCGCGGTTGCGGCGGTTGGGTTTTCGCGCCATCGCCGATATCGAAGGCCTCGCGCTGTTTGACGCGGCGCTCGTCGCCGGCTCCGGCGTGGTAGTCGGCGCACAGTTCGATACGACCGGATTGGCGGAGCAGGCCGAGGCCGGTGCACTGCCGAAGATTCTGAGTCCCTTGGTCTCCGCGTCCGGGTCCGCCCGCAGACAGACCGGCACGCCGGTGGGCAGGCTGGCCTCGGCGTCGGCTGCCGAACGTGACGAGGTGGCCCTGGCGATAGTCCAGGAACAGGCGGCGGCCGTGCTCGGTCACGCCTCCGATGCCGCGATCGATGTGGCGCTTCCGTTCACCGAGCTCGGCTTCGACTCACTGGCCGGGGTGGAGTTCCGCAACCGGCTCGCCAAGGCCACGGGTTTGGCACTGCCATCCACCCTGGTCTTCGATTACCCCTCCGCGCATGCCGTTGCGACGTTCATCGTGTCCAAATTGGATGATGCGGCCAGTACCGAACGCCGACCGAAGCGCAGCGCCCGCCGAGCGCGGACGGACGAGCCGATCGCCATCGTCGGGATGAGCTGCCGCTACCCCGGTGGTGTCGCATCGCCGGATCAGCTGTGGGAACTGGTGGCTTCGGGCACGGACGCGATCACGCCCTTCCCATCCGACCGTGGCTGGGACCTCGAGCGCCTGTTCGACCCGGACCCGGACAAGCCGGGCACCACGTATGTCCGCGAAGGCGGATTCCTCACCGACGTAAGCGCTTTCGATGCCGGCTTCTTCGGCATCAGCCCGCGTGAGGCCACGGCCATGGACCCACAGCAGCGGCTCTCCCTGGAGGCCGCCTGGGAGGCGTTGGAAGACGCGGGGATCGACCCGGTGGCATTGCACGGCGGCGACACCGGAGTGTTCGTCGGCGCCACCCCGTCCGGCTATGTCGAGCGGGTGGTCGGCGAACACGAGGGTTTCCGAATGACCGGCAACTCGGACAGCGTGATTTCCGGCCGGATCGCCTACGTGTTCGGTCTGCAGGGACCGGCGATGACGGTCGATACGGCGTGCTCATCGTCACTGGTGGCGCTGCACCTGGCCTGTCAGGCCCTGCGCAATGGCGAAACGTCGATGGCGCTGGCCGTCGGCGTCACCATCTCGGGCAGTCCGGAACTCTACGTCGACTTCGCACGTCAGCGTGGTCTTTCCCCCGATGGGCGATGCAAGTCGTTCTCCGCCGACGCCGACGGGGTCGGCTGGTCCGAGGGTGTGGGTGTCCTGGTCGTCGAGCGTCTTTCCGACGCACGGCAAGCGGGCCACAACGTTCTTGCCGTGATCCGGGGTTCCGCGGTGAATCAGGACGGCGCCTCGAACGGTCTGACCGCGCCGAACGGTCCGTCACAGGAGCGGGTGATCGCGGCGGCCCTGGCGGCGGCCGGGTTGGCGCCCGCCGATATCGATGCCGTGGAAGCGCACGGGACCGGTACGCCGCTGGGCGATCCGATCGAGGCGCAGGCGTTGATCGCGGCGTACGGCCAGGATCGAGCCGAGCCGCTGCGGATCGGCTCGCTGAAATCGAATATCGGCCACGCGGTCGCCGCATCGGGTGTCGGTGGCGTGATCAAGATCGTGCAGGCGTTGCGGCACGAGATATTGCCGAAGACTTTGCATTTGGGTACGCCCTCGCCGCATGTGGACTGGTCCGCGGGCGCGGTGCGGCTGCTGGCCGAGGCCGAGCCGTGGCGCGCGGGGGAGCGGGTGCGGCGCGCGGGCGTCTCGTCCTTCGGTATCAGCGGCACCAATGCGCACGTGATCGTCGAGGAAGCGCCCGCGCTCACCCGGCACGAGGGCGTGTCGTCCGGCGAGCCGGTATCCCCGGCCGCCGAGGTGGCGGCATGGCTGGTTTCGGCGAGATCCGAGGCCGGTCTGCGGGCCCAGGCGGACCGGCTGCGGACGTGGCTGCTCGACCACCCGGATGCCGATGCGCTGAGCGTGGCGCAGTCGTTGATCAATACGCGTGCGCAGTTGGAATGGCGCGGCGTCGCCGTCGGCCGGGACCGCGAGCAATTGCTGGCCGGGTTGGCGGACCTCTCGTCCGGTTCGGCGTCGGCGTCAGTCGCGTCCGGAAGACCTGTCGGGGGTCGGACGGCATTCGTGTTCACCGGTCAGGGGGCACAACGGATCGGTATGGGGTCGGAGCTGTATCAGGCCTTCCCGGTATTCGCCTCCGCCTTGGACGAAGTGTGCGCCGAGTTCGACCCTCTCGTGCGCGGGTCGTTGCGGGAGGTGATGTTCGCTGATCCGGAAGGCGTGCTGGATCGGACGGAGTGGACGCAGCCCGCATTGTTCGCGTTCGAGGTGGCGTTGTTCCGGTTGGTGGAATCGTTCGGTGTGACACCGGATGTGCTGATCGGGCATTCGATCGGCGAGTTGGTCGCGGCGTATGTGGCCGGGGTGTGGTCGCTGCGGGATGCGTGCGCGTTGGTGGCGGCGCGTGGTCGATTGATGGGTGCGTTGCCCCAGGGCGGCGCGATGCTCGCGGTCGCGGTGTCCGAAGCGGAGGCGGCACGGGTACTCGCGGACTACGGCGGTCGGGTGTCGCTCGCGGCGATCAACGGCCCCGACGCGGTGGTGGTCTCCGGTGCCGCCGACGCCGTCGATGACGTCGAGCGGGTGTTCTCGAGCGCCGGTCGCACAACGACGCGATTGCGGGTGAGTCACGCGTTCCATTCGGCACTGATGGAACCCATGCTGGCCGAATTCCGTTCCGTCGCCGCGGAAGTGACCTACCGGCAGCCGTTGCTGACGATCGTATCGAATGTGACCGGCGCGATGGGCGAGGCATTCACCGACCCCAGCTATTGGGTCGAGCAGGTGCGCGCCGCGGTCCGGTTCGCCCCCGGGATCCGGTTGCTCGCCGACAGCGGGGTACGGCGCTTCCTCGAGATCGGCCCCGACGCTGTGCTGACGGCCATGACCCGTCAGTGTCTGGACGACGATGCCGATACTTCGGCCGCCTGGCTGGTGTGCGCGGCCAGTCGTCGCGGAGCCGATGAAGTGGTCCGGCTGGTGAGCTTCCTGGCTCAGGTGCACACCGCGGGCACGGATGTCGACTGGCGGTCGCTGCTCGGCGAGCGTGCGACGCGACGAATCACCTTGCCCACCTATGCGTTCCAACATCAACGCTATTGGCTGGCCGCTGCCGCCGACACCGGGGATGTCCGCGGCTCCGGTTTGGACAGCGTGGCGCATCCGCTGTTGAGTGCGGCGGTATGGCTGCCGGACTCCGAAGGGGTGGTGCTGACCGGACGGCTGTCGTTGTCCAGCCACCCCTGGCTGGCCGATCACGTGATCGGTGGCACGGTGCTGCTGCCGGGCACCGGATTCGTCGAACTGGCACTGCACGTCGGTGCCATGGTGGGCAGCCCGCGCTTGGCCGAACTCGTCGTCACGGCACCGCTGATGGTGCCGCCGAACGGTGCGGTCGAATTGCGGGTCATGGCGACCGGGCCGGATACCACCGGCGCGCGGGTTGTGTCGGTGTACTCGCGTCCACAGCGAAATGGCGCGCCGGAATCGGCCGAATGGGTTCGTCATGCGACCGGATCCCTGGTCGCTCAACCGGTTTCGGCTCCATCCGATTCGGTGCTGGCGATCTGGCCGCCAGCCGGAGCACAGCCGGTGGATATCGGCGACTTCTATCCAGATCTGGTCGAGCGCGGCTACGGGCACGGACCGTTGTTCCAAGGACTCACCGCGCTGTGGCGCGGCGACGATGAGGTTTTCGCCGAGGTGAACCTGCCGGAGCAGTCGTCGGCCGGCCGGTTCGGAGTGCATCCGGCGCTGCTGGACGCGGCGCTGCACGCGATTCGCTTCACCGGATTGACCGCGGAGGGCGCCGATGGCGAAATCGTCGTGCCCTATTCGTGGGAGAACGTGGATCTGCGTGCCGTCGGCGCCGGGTCGGTCCGGGTCCGGCTGCGCGCGGCCGATCCGGATTCGAGTGAGTCGGACAATCAGCGAATCGCGGTGACGCTCAGCGATTCCCATGGTGTGCCGGTGCTCGAGGTCGCGGCATTGACCATGCGCCCGATTCCGATCGCCGCGCTGGACGCGGCAGGCGCCGTCGCGGCGGGTCGCGGCGGGTATCAGCTGCGATGGGTCACGGTACCCGCGGCACAGGCCGGTACAGACGAGCAATGGGCATTTACCGACGACGGCGAAACCGTGGCCGTCGCGGGACGTTCGGTTGCCGTGATCCAGCTGCCGGAAGCGATCGCGGATGTCGACCTGCCCGAATCCGTGCACGGTCGGCTCGCCGAAGTAACGTCGCGCATCGGTGCCCTGCTGATGCGGTACGAGCGGGTTGTCGTGGTCACCCATGGCGCGGTCGCCGTGCATGCCGACGAGCCGGTGGATCTCGCCGCCGCAGCCGTATGGGGTCTGCTGCGCAGCGGTCAGCACGAGAACCCGGGGCGCATCGCGATCGTGGACGTGGACCGCTGGGTGGATTACCGCATCGGCGTCGCCGCGGTGCTGGCCGACACCGACGAATCGCAAGTGGCGCTGCGTGCGGGCATTTCGTATGTGCCGCGATTGAGTCGCGGCATCACCGACACTGCGTCCGCGATCGTCTCGACGCCTCGGTCCAACGGCACGGTGTTGATCACCGGCGGCGCCGGCGGATTGGCCGCCGTGGCCGCTCGGCACCTGATCGCCGAATACGGTGTGCGCAGGCTCGTGCTGGCGGGTAGGCGCGGTCCGGCCGCGCCGGGCGCCGCCGACCTGGTGGCCGAATTGACCGCGCTCGGCGCACGGGTGGACGTGGTCGCCTGCGATGTCGCCGACCGGGCGGCGCTGGACGAACTGTTGTCGACCATCGCGCCGGAACATCCGTTGACCGGCGTCGTCCACGCGGCGGGCGTGCTGGCCGACGGTCTGCTCGCCGATCTGACCCCGCAGCGGCTGGCAACGGTGCTGCGCCCCAAGGTCGACGCGGCCTGGCATCTGCACGAGGCCACCAAGGATCTGAATCTGTCGATGTTCGTGCTCTACTCCTCGTTCGCAGGAACGATCGGCAGCCCGGGCCAGGCCAACTATGCGGCGGCGAACGCGTTCCTCGACGCGCTGGCCCGGCGGCGGCACTGCGACGGCCTGCCCGCCACGTCCATCGCGTGGGGACCGTGGCGCGGCGCCGACGGTATGACCAGCACCCTCTCGGCCGCCGACTTCGCCAGAATGCGCCGAGAGGGCCTCGTTCCGGTCGACGACCGGTACGGCATGGCGCTGCTCGACGCGGGCATGGCCGCCGGTGTCCCGGCGATCGTCGGTGTGCGATTCGACCTGCCTGCCCTCGCTGCACAGGCGGCTTCGGGTGCGCTGCCCAGAACGCTCAGCTCGCTCGTCACCGCGGCACCACGCCGCGCCGAAAGCGGGGAGTCGCTGGCACAGCGGCTGGCCGCGACTCCGGAATCCGAGCGTGCCGAGGTGGTGCTCGCCGTCGTCCGGGAGCACGTCGCCGCCAGTCTCGGACACGGGTCGGGGGACATGATCGATCCGACGGCTCCGTTCACCGAGCTGGGCTTCGATTCGCTTGCGGGCGTAGAGTTCCGCAACCGGCTGACCAAGGCCACCGGGTTGCCGTTGCCGTCCACCCTCGTCTTCGATCACCCCACCGCGCGCGGACTGGCCGAGTATCTCGATTCCCGGATGACCGAAATCCTGGACACCGCCGTCGAGGCGTCCGCCACGATGGTTCGCCCTGCGGCCCCGGCGTCCCGGACGTCCGGCACGCGCGGCGGGCTCACCGATCTGGTACTGGCCGCGCACCGGCGCGGGCGGGTCGGTGCGGCGTTGCCGATGCTGCGCGAGAGCGCCATGCTCGTCGAAACCTTCGCGACCGCTGCCGAATTGCCCGTCCGGCCGACGCCGATACCGCTGAGCAGGGGCACATCCGGCCCGGCGATCATCTGTGTCCCGTCGTTCGTGGTCGGCACCGGCCCGCACCAATTCGGCGGACTGGCGCGCGAATTGGGCGCCGACCATACCGTCGCGGCGCTGCGTCTGCCGGGTACCCGTCCCGGGGAGCTGCTGCCCGCGTCCTGGGACGCGTTGCTGGACAGCCTGGCCGCGACCGTCGCGGACATCGGTGATGCCCGGCCGATCGTGCTCGTCGGCTATTCGGCGGGTGGTGCGATCGCGCACGCGCTGGCGCATCGGCTGGAACGCGACGGCCGCCCGGCCGCGGCGGTGATATTGCTCGACACCTATTCGCCCGCCGATCCAGAGCAGAGTCGCGAGGTGCTTATCAGCGCGATCGGCGCGGTGCTCGAGCTCGACAACGAGATCACCGAGATCAGCGATCACGGCCTGCTCGCGATGGCGAAGTACGCGCAGATATTCGACGAACGGCAACCGTTGCCGATCGCCGCGCCGACGTTCGATCTGCGGGCCGCGACCCCATTGCCAGGGTTGGATCTCGCCGAACCGGTGGCCGCGTGGCTGCATACCTGCGAGACGGTCGAGATCGACGCGGATCATTTCTCGATCATCGGCGCGGCCTCGGCCGCGGCGGCGGCCGAGATACGGCGCTGGCTCGCCGCGCGAACGAGTACCAAATCGCCATCCCTGGCATCGAATACGGCGAGATAGAGGAATCCAATGTTCGAATCTTCCCAAGAGATCGCCATTGTCGGAATGGCGTGCCGGATGCCGGGCGCTGCCGATATCGAGCAGTTCTGGCGGTTGCTGCGCGACGGCCGTGACGCTGTCGGCTCCGCTCCGGCGGACCGGCCCGGTATCGAGGAGACGGCCGGTTTCCTGCCTACCGCAACGGAATTCGATGCCGACTTCTTCGGTGTGCCGCCCAATGAGGCACGTTCGATCGATCCGCAGCAGTTGCTCGGGCTCGAGTTGAGCTGGGAGGCGTTGGAGGACGCGGCTTATCGTGACCGTGCTGGTGCGCGGGCGGGTGTCTTTCTGGGCAGCGCGGGCACCGATTTCGCCGAAATGCTTGCCGCACAGGGGAAAGCGGGTATCGGCAGGCATTCGCTGTGGGCCGTCGGGCGAGGCGTCGCCGCCAATCGCATCTCCAATTACTACGGCTTCACCGGTCCGAGCCTGGTGGTCGACAGCGGGCAGTCGTCATCGCTGGTCGCTGTGCATCTCGCGTGCGAATCGCTGCGCACCGGTGCGTGCGAGGTGGCGCTCGCGGGTGGACTGAATCTCATCCTCTCGCCATTGAGCGGTGAGCGCTACGAACAGTTCGGCGCGCATTCACCGTCGGGTAAGTGTCATACCTTTGACGAGACTGCCGATGGCACGGTGCGCGGTGAGGGCGGTGGCATCGTCGTGCTCAAAACACTGGCGCGGGCCATCGCCGACGGGGACCGGATCTACGCGGTGATCCGCGGCAGTGCGGTCAACAACGGCAATGAGCGCCAAGTGTTGAGCGCGCCGAGCGTCGCGGCGCAGACGGCGGTCATCCGGGCCGCGCTCGCGGCGGCTGCGGTGGAGCCGGCGTCGGTGAGCTACGTCGAGTTGCACGGCACCGGTACGCCCGCCGGCGATCCGGTGGAGGCGGCCGCGCTCGGCGAGACCTATGGTGGCGGCCGGCGCGCGGGTGAGTCGCTCGCGGTCGGTTCGGTGAAGACCAATATCGGGCATCTCGAAGCTGCGGCGGGTATCGCCGGGCTCATCAAGACCGCGCTGTCGCTGTGGCATCGAGAGTTGGTGCCCAGCCTGAACTTTCGCCGAGCGAATCCGCGTATTCCGCTGGACGCGTTGGGCCTGCGGGTACAGACCGTCGCGCAGGACTGGCCGGTCGCGCCCGAACCGGGCAGTGCGTCGAATACCGCACCGAGCGAGGGCGCGGCTTCAGCCGATGCGGCAATGCGCCGCGCCGCCGTGTCGTCGTTCGGCATGGGTGGAACGAACGCGCACGTGATTCTGGAAGAAGCGCCCGTCGTGGCCGCCGATGCGGACGTGGACGGCTCGATTCCCGTGACGTGGCTGTTGTCCGGCCGAAGCCCGGAGGCACTGCGCGACCAGGCTTCTCGGTTGCAGGAGTGGTTGAGCATCCATCCCGAAGCCGGTGCCGCGGAGGTGGCGTACTCGCTGGCCACTGCTCGCACACCGTTGGAGTGGCGGGGCGCTGTGGTCGGGCACGACGTAACAACGTTGGCCGGCGGCTTGTCGGCGCTGATCGATCCGACCCCGACATCGGCCGAGGCCGAGCCCTACGCGGTGACCGCTCGTAGCGCATCCCGCCGGGTCGTCTTCGTCTTTCCTGGGCAGGGGAGTCAATGGGTGGGGATGGGCGCGGAGTTGTTATCCGCTGGTGGGGTGTTCGCGGAGTCCATCGCGGACTGTGAGTCGGCGCTCGCGCCGTGGGTGGACTGGTCGTTGACCGAGGTGTTGCGCGGGACGCCGGGAGCCGCGTCGCTGGATCGCGTCGACGTGGTGCAGCCGGTGCTGTTCGCGATGCTGGTGTCGCTGGCGCGGATGTGGCGTGCGGCCGGCGTGGAACCCGCTGCGGTGGTGGGTCATTCGCAGGGCGAGATTGCGGCGGCGGTAGTGGCGGGCGGACTGTCGCTGGCCGACGGCGCGCGGGTCGTCGCGGTACGGTCGCGGGCGGTCGCCGACGTGCTGGCGGGATCGGGCGGCATGGCGTCGGTCGGTGCCACCGCGGAAGCCGTCGCGCACCGCTTGGCCGAGTTCGGCGATCGATTGTCGATCGCCGCGGTGAATGCACCGGGGCAGACGGTCGTATCGGGCGAGTCGGCCGCGTTGGACGATTTTCTCGCCGCATGCGCGGCCGACGGGCTGTGGGCCAAGCGGATTCCGGTCGATTACGCGTCGCATTCGGCGGCGGTCGAGCGCATTCGGGACCGAGTGCTGGCCGAGTTGGCGCCAATCGAGCCGAAAACCGGTTCCATTCCGTTCTTTTCGACGGTAACCGCGCGATTCGAGGACACAGCCGGGCTGGATGCCGGGTACTGGTATCGGGGACTGCGGGAACCGGTGCGTTTCGCCGAGGCCATCGAGGCGCTGCTGCGCTCGGAGATGAACGCCTTCGTCGAGACGAGCCCGCATCCGGTGGTCGCCACTGCGGTCGAGTTGACCGCTGATTCGATCGGCATGGCCGATCAGGTGGTCGCCATCGGGACCCTGCGGCGTGGCAACGGCGGTCCGGCACAGTTCGCGGCCGCACTGGCCCGCGCCCACTGCGTGGGCATCGACGTGGCATCGGAGCTGTTGGCTCCGAAGGCTTCTCGGGTCGAGCTGCCAACATACGCGTTCCAGCGCAGGCAGTGCTGGACGCCGCTGGCCGGGACAGGTATGGGACCGGGCGATGTGAGCCGGGCCGGACTGATCACCGCCGACCACCCGGTGATCGGCGCCGCGGTCCCGATGGCCGACGGTGACGATTGGCTGTTCACCGGTCGCCTCGCGCCCGACACCCAACGCTGGCTGGCCGACCACGTCGTCTTCGGGACACCGACGGTGCCCGCGAGCGTTTGGCTCGACGTCGCAATGAGCGTCGGCGCGCGTGTCGGCGCCGGTGCGGTACCAGAACTGCGGCTCGCCACGCCGCTGACATCGCCGGTAGCGGCGTGGCATGTTCAGGTGCGCGTGGCGGCCCCCGACGATCGAGGACGGCGGAGCTTCACGATCTATGCCCGACCCGACAGCCCGGCGTTTCCTACCGATCGTCCGTCGGACGGCGCGGCCTCCGAAGGCGGCCGCGAATGGCGGCAGTTCGCGACAGGTGTGCTTGCCCCGCAGCCGGAACCGGCGCATCCTGCGGTGGATGCCGAATGGCCGCCGACGGCAACCGAATCCGTCGCCGTCGATGAACTCTACGACCGGTTGGCCGAGCGTGGCGCGGATTACGGTGTCGCGTTCCAGGGGGTGACGGCGGCTTGGCGGCGTGGCCATGACGTGTTCGCCGAGGTATCGCTCGACGAGTCCGTTCGTGATCGCGGCGCCCGTTACGGCGTGCACCCGGCACTGCTGGACGCGATGCTGCACACCGCCGCCGACCAGCTCAGCGATGTGGCCGCACTTCGCATGCCGTTATCTTGCAACGATATTCGACTGCACCGCGCGAGCGCCGAAGCGATACGGGTCCGCGTCGACCAGGTGGGCGCGGACAGCGTCCGGGTCATGGCGGTGGCCGAGGACGGCGCGCCGGTCCTGACCATCGAGCGACTGGTGCTGACGTCGGTCGAACCGCCGGCGTCTGCCGTCGCGGATGCGCCGCCGCGCGGCGCTTCTCCGGCACGCAGGCGGCACGCGATCGTGTCGGGCCCACTGGCGTCGCGGCTGCTCGCCGCGCCCGAATATCAACGGGACGCACTGGTTTTCGCGGTCGTGGCCGAACAGGCCGCGGCGGTGCTCGGCCATGATTCGTCCGAGGCCGTGCATCCGGACCTGCCGTTCACCGCCATCGGATTCGATTCGCTGAGCGGCCAGCAACTGCGCCATCAACTGGTTCGCGCCACCGGCGTCGAGCTGCCGATGACGTTGATCTTCGACTATCCGACACCGACCGCGGTGGCCCGGCTCGTCCGCTCGCGGCTCGAAGGCGTCGACCTCCATGCGCGGCGGGTCACCCGCCGCACCCGCTCCGACGAGCCGATCGCGATCGTCGGCATCGGCTGCCGCTTTCCGGGTGGCGTCGGATCGCTCGACGACCTGTGGGAGCTCGTCGCGGCGGAACGGGATGTGATCACCCCCTTCCCCTCCGACCGTGGCTGGGATCTGGAGCGGCTGTTCGATCCAGATCCGAGCAAGCCTGGCACCGTCTACACCCGCGAAGGAGGATTCCTGGCCGAACCGGGCGCCTTCGACGCGGGATTCTTCGGCATCGGACCGCGTGAGGCGGCCGCGATGGATCCACAGCAGCGGTTGATGCTGGAGGTGTCCTGGGAGGCCCTCGAGGATGCCGGTATCGACCCAATCTCGCTGCGCGGCACCGATACCGGGGTGTTCGTCGGCGCGAGCTCATCCGGTTACTCCCGTGGCGTGACCGGCGAGTACGAGGGCTTCCGCCTGACCGGGACCGCGCAGAGCGTGATATCCGGCCGTGTCGCATACCTTTTCGGTTTGGAGGGTCCCGCGGTCACGGTCGATACCGCGTGTTCGTCGTCGCTGGTCGCCTTGCATCTGGCCTGTCAGGCGCTGCGCCAGGGCGAGGCATCCCTGGTGCTCGCGGGCGGGGTGAGTATCGGTGCGAGCCCGACCCTGTATGTCGACTTCGCCCGTCAACGGGGGCTCGCGGCCGATGGCCGGTGCAAGCCTTTCGCCGCCGCGGCGGACGGTGTGACCTGGTCGGAGGGTGTGGGCGTGCTGGTCGTCGAGCGCCTTGCCGACGCCCGGCGCCTCGGTCACGACGTCTTGGCCGTGGTGCGTGGCAGTGCGATCAATCAGGACGGTGCGAGCAATGGTCTGACCGCGCCGAACGGTCCTTCCCAGGAGCGGGTGATCGCGGCGGCGCTGGCCGACGCGGGGCTGAAGCCCGCGGATGTGGACGCGGTGGAGGCGCACGGCACCGGAACGACATTGGGCGATCCGATCGAAGCGCAGGCGCTGATCTCGGCGTACGGATCCGATCGTGAGCAGCCGTTGCGGATCGGCTCCTTGAAGTCGAATATCGGCCACGCGGTCGCGGCCGCGGGCATCGGCGGCGTGATCAAGATGGTCGCGGCGCTGCGGCACGAGTCGCTGCCCAGAACACTGCATGTCGACGCGCCGACCCCGCACGTGGATTGGTCGGCGGGTTCGGTTCGGCTATTGACGGAGTCGGAGCCATGGGCCGCCGGTGATCGGGTGCGTCGTGCGGGTGTCTCCTCGTTCGGGATGAGCGGCACCAACGCGCACCTGATCCTGGAGGAGGCGCCGCCGTCGATCCGCCCGGAAACAACGGTGGCAGAGCCTGATTCGGGTGCGAACGGTGCACGCCCGCTGTCCTGGACCTTGTCGGGCGCGAGCCCGGAGGCGGTGCGCGCACAGGCCGCCCGACTCGGTGAATGGCTGGCCGCGCACCCGGAATCGGCGGCGGACGTGGCGTATTCGTTGCTGCGTCACCGCGCGCAGTTGGAGTGGCGTGGCGCGGTGGTCGGACGGGATTCGGCCGAGCTGCTGGCCGGGCTCGCCACCGTGGCCGAGTCGGCGGAACTGCCCGCCAAGGGCGTCGAGGACGTGGTCCTCGGTCGCGCGGTCGCGCGCCGTGTCGCATTCGTATTCCCTGGTCAAGGCAGCCAATGGCCCGGAATGGCCGCCGAATTACTGGCTTCTGACCAGGTTTTCGCCGACGCGACCGCCGAATGCGAGGCGGCGCTGGCACCGTTCGTGGATTGGTCGCTGACTGCGGTGCTGCGCGGCGAGCCGGGTGCGGCATCGCTGGACCGGGTAGACGTGGTGCAGCCCGTGCTGTTCGCGGTGATGGTGTCACTGGCGCGGGTATGGCGCGCCAATGGCGTGGAACCCGCCGTGGTGATCGGGCATTCGCAGGGTGAGATCGCGGCCGCAGTGGTCGCGGGCGGACTGTCGCTGGCCGATGGCGCGCGCGTGGTCGCCCTTCGCTCCCTGGTCGTCGCCGAGGAACTCGCCGGCGCCGGCGGTATGGCGTCAGTGGGCGCGGCCGTCGAGTCGGTCGAGCAGCGGTTGACCGGCTTCGGTGATCGGCTGTGCGTCGCCGCGGTGAACGGACCGGGTCTGACCGTGGTGTCGGGGGAGTCCTCGGCGGTGGACGAGTTCCTGGCTGGTTGTGCGGCCGACGGCGTCTGGGCGAAACGGATTCCGGTGGACTACGCATCGCATTCGCATGCGGTGGAGTCGATCCGGGACCGAGTGCTGAGCGAGCTGGAAAGCGTTGCCCCCCAGCGCGGTTCGGTACCGTTCTACTCAACCGTATTCGCGGACTATGTCGATACCGAGACGCTGGACGCCGGATATTGGTATCGCGGACTGCGGGAACGGGTGCGCTTCGCCGAGTCGGTGGAGGCGCTGCAGCGCGCGGGCGTGAACGCTTTCCTCGAGATCAGCCCGCACCCGGTGCTGACAATGGGTGTCGAGTTGACGGCGGGTTCGATCGGGATGGCCGATCGAGTGGCCGTTCTCGGCACACTGAAGCGCGAGCACGGGGGCGCGCGACAGCTTGTCACCGCGCTGGCGCAGGCGCACTGCGCCGGCGTCGATGTGGCGCCGCGGGCATTGGCTCCGGTCGCCACGCGAGTGCCGCTGCCGACGTATACCTTTGCGCACCAGCGTTATTGGCTGCGGCCGGTCGGCGGCACGGAGGAGCGGCGCCCGGGCCTCGACGATGCGGGACATCCGCTGTTGGGCGCGATGGTGCGGTTGCCGGATTCCCTGGTGTTCACCGGCCGGTTGTCGCAGGCCGGACACCCATGGCTGGCCGATCACGCCGTCGCCGGGGTGGCCTTGCTGCCCGGTGCCGCGCTCGTGGAGCTGGCCCTGCACGTGGGATCGGTAGTGGACTGCTCCCGGGTAGCCGAGCTGATGATCGAGGCGCCGCTTGCGGTGCCGGCCACCGATGCGGTGGAACTGCGGGTGGTCGCGAGCGATCCGGATGCGTCCGGATCGCGCACGGTGTCGGTGTACACGAGTTCGATCGACGACGACTCCGAGCACAATGGCGATGCGCCACAGTGGGTTCGCCATGCCGTCGCGACGATCACCACCGATTCGGCGACGACGGCCGTCGAGCCGAGTCCGATCGGTTGGCCGCCGGTGGGGGCGACCGAGATCCCGATCTCTGACGCGTATGCGGAGCTGGCGGAATCGGGCTATGACTACGGCCCGGTGTTCCAGGGTTTGACCGCGCTGTGGCGGGGTGACGGCGAGGTATTCGCGGAAGTGCTGTTGCCGGAGCCCGCGCGTTCGGAGGTCGCTGGGTTCGGTGTGCATCCGGCGCTGCTCGATGCCGCACTGCACGCGATCCTGCTCGGCGGCTTCGTACCTGCGACGCCGGTCGGCCAGGTGGCCGTCCCGTTCCTGTGGGAGGACGTCACGCTGTACGCGACGGGTGCGACGACGGCGCGAGTGTGCGTATCCGCCACCGGGGGTGAGCGTATCGCGGTGACCCTCACCGACAGTTCGGGAACCGTTGTGGCTCAGGTGGGTTCGCTGACGATGCGTCCGATGGCCACCACGGCGCTCGGTGTGGTGCAGCAGCGGACCGACAGCGCCGGCTACGACCTCGATTGGATCGCGCTGGCTCCAGCAGTCGATGATCCCGCCGCATCGGCGGCCTGGAGTCGGACCGACGACGCGGAGACCGTCACGATCGCGGGACGGGTCGCCACGGTGGTGCGGCTCGACGGACACGCCGCCGACATGGACTTCGACGGCGATCTCCCGATGGCAGTGCGGGATTCGCTGACGGAGCTGATGACGCGAGTGCAGCGGCGGCTGACCGGCGACGGCGCGGTCGTCGTCGTATCGCGGCAGGCCGTGGCGGTGCATCCCGGTGAGCCGGTAGACCTGCCCGCGGCGGCGGCTTGGGGGTTGCTGCGCTCCGCACAGAGCGAGCACCCGGACCGCATCTTCCTGGTCGATATCGACGATTGGTCGGAGTATCGCCGCAGTGCGGCGATGGTTCTGACGACCGAGAGCGAGCCGCAGCTGGCCGTCCGGCGTGGGACGGCGCACACACCGCGACTGCACCGCCGCGCGGACAATCTCCACGGCGCCACCGCAGTGCGTACCAGCGCGGCATGGTCGCTCACCCTGCTCGACAAGGGGACGTTGACCAGTGACAACTTCAGCCTGATCGACAACGTGGGCGCGCCCGGCGACCGACTCGAATCAGGGCAGGTCCGGGTGAGTATGCGGGCGGTCGGCCTCAATTTCCGCGATGTGCTGATCGCGCTGGGCACCTATCCCGATGCGGATGCCCGGATCGGGAGTGAAGGCGCCGGAATCGTGCTCGAGGTGGCACCCGATGTGACCGAATTCGGGCCGGGGGACCGGGTTTTCGGGTTCATCACCGGCATCGGCTCGGTCGCGGTGGTCGATCGTCGATTGCTCGCGCGGATGCCGAGCGGCTGGTCCTTCGCTCAAGCCGCCGCTGTCCCGGTGGTGTATGCGACGGCTTATTACGGTTTGGTCGATCTGGGGGCTGCGCAGCCTGGTGAGACTCTGCTGTTGCACGCGGCCACCGGTGGTGTGGGTATGGCTGCGGTGCAGTTGGCTCGGCATCTGGGTTTGCGGTTGTTGGTCACCGCGAGTGAGCCGAAGTGGGATGTGCTGCGGGAGTTGGGTTTTGCCGATGATGAGATCGGTGATTCGCGGTCGTTGGGTTTCGAGGGAAAGTTCCTCGAGGTGACCGGGGGCCGTGGTGTGGATATCGTGCTCGACTCGCTGGCGGGTGAGTTCGTGGACGCGTCATTGCGGTTGCTGCCGCGGGGTGGTCGGTTCATCGAGATGGGGATGCTCGACCGGCGTGACCATGACGTGGTGGCAGCCGAACACCCGGGGGTCGATTACCGCAACTTCATGCTGTTGGAGGTGGATCCGGCTCGGCTGCAAGCGATTCTGGCCACCCTCGTCGGACTGTTCGACTCCGGTGCGTTGACGCCCTTCGCGACCACCGCGTGGGATGTGCGGCGCACACCGGAGGCGTTCCGGCATATCAGCCAGGCCCGGCATATCGGCAAGAACGTGCTCACCGTGCCGACGCCGCTGCTTGCCGACGGTACCGTCCTGATCACCGGCGGCACCGGCGGACTCGGCGCGTTGGCCGCACGGCATCTGGTCACCGAGTACGGTGTGCGCCGCCTGGTGCTGGCGGGCCGGCGTGGCCTCGACACACCCGGCGCGGCCGAGCTAGGTGAACAACTCGGCGCGCTCGGCGCGCACGTCGATATCGTCGCCTGCGATGTGGCCGACCGTGCTGCACTGGACGCGGTCTTGGCCGCGATTCCGGCGGAGCATCCGTTGACGGGTGTCATCCATGCCGCGGGTGTGCTGGCCGATGGCATGTTCGAGACGATGACGGGTGAGCGTCTCGCGGAAGTATTGCGGCCCAAGGTCGATGCGGCGTGGCATCTGCACGAGGCGACCAAGGACCTCGATCTGTCGCTGTTCGTGCTCTATTCGTCCATCGCGGGCATCATCGGCAATCCGGGGCAGGCGAATTACGCCGCCGCCAATGTCTTCCTCGACGCATTGGCGCAATACCGTCAGGTCAGCGGCCTGCCCGCCACCTCGGTGGCCTGGGGGCCGTGGCCGCAGCGTACGGGGATGACCGGTGTCCTCGACGCGGAGGACTTCGCCCGGCTGCGGCGCGAGGGTTTCCCACCGCTGGACGACCGGGAAGGAATAGCGCTGTTCGACGCGGCGCTGACCGTCGGCAAGGCCGGATTCGTCGCCGCCAGGATCGACCGGACCGCACTGGCCGACGCACGTCCCGGTGGCCTGCGCCCGGTACTGCGCGGTGTGGCGCGGCCGACGCGGCGTCGCGTGGACAACCGGGTACACGAGGATTCGGGCCTGGCTGTGCAGTTGCTCGGCCGCTCGGTCGCCGAACAGGACCGCATCATCCTCGAAATCATTCGTACCCAGGCCGCGGCCGTCCTCGGGCACGACGGAGCGGATTCGATCCCGATGGACAAGCCGTTCCGTGATATCGGCTTCGATTCGCTCGGCGTCATGGAATTCCGTAACCGGCTGGCCAAGGCCACCGGACTGACATTGCCCTCGACCCTGGTGTTCGACCATCCGACCGTGACGGCGGTGGCGAAACTGGTGCGCTCACAGGTCGCACCGACACCGGTGGTCGAGCCCGTTGCGGCGGCTTCGCGTCGGGTGCGAGCCGACGATCCGATCGCCATCGTCGGTATGAGTTGCCGATTCCCCGGCGGTGTCGAATCCCCGGACGAACTCTGGGAATTGCTCGCCACCGGAACCGACGCCATCGGCGAATTCCCCACCGATCGTGGCTGGGATCTGGAGCGGCTCTTCGACGCGGACCCGGACAAGCCGGGCACCATCTACACCCGCAACGGTGGATTCCTCGACAAGGCAGGGGATTTCGATGCCGGATTCTTCGGTATCGGCCCGCGTGAAGCCACTGCGATGGATCCGCAGCAGCGGCTGCTGCTCGAGGCGTCCTGGGCGGCGCTGGAGAACGCGGGTATCGACCCGACGTCGCTGCGCGGCAGCGACACCGGAGTATTCGCGGGCGCGTCCAATTCGGGGTACGTGGACCAGGTGACCGGCGAGCTGGAAGGTTTCCGGCTCACCGGCACCACGCAGAGTGTGATCTCCGGCCGAGTGGCCTATGTCCTCGGTCTCGAAGGGCCCGCCGTCACCGTGGATACCGCATGCTCCTCGTCCTTGGTCTCGCTGCACCTGGCCTGCCAGGCGCTGCGCCAGGGGGAGAGCTCGCTGGTGCTGGCCGGTGGTGTGACGGTCTCGGCCAGTCCGTATCTCTACGTCGATTTCTCCCGCCAACGTGGACTTTCGGCCGATGGACGGTGCAAGTCGTTCGCCGCCGCGGCGGACGGCGTCGCCTTCTCCGAGGGGGTCGGCGTGCTGGTGCTCGAACGGCTCTCCGACGCCGAGCGACTCGGACACAATGTCCTCGCCCTCGTCCGTGGCAGCGCGGTCAATCAGGACGGTGCGAGCAATGGCCTGACCGCCCCCAACGGTCCTTCGCAGGAGCGGGTGATCGCGGCGGCGTTGGCCAATGCCGGCTTGCGGCCCGCTGATGTCGACGCGGTGGAGGCGCACGGCACCGGAACGACCCTGGGCGATCCGATCGAGGCGCACGCCCTGATCGCCGCCTACGGGCGCGACCGTGCGGGCGAACCGTTGCGCATCGGCTCGATCAAATCGAATATCGGGCACACCATCGCCGCAGCCGGCGTCGGCGGCGTGATCAAGATGGTGCAGGCGCTGCGCCACGAAACACTGCCCAAGACATTGCATATCGATGCGCCGAGCCCGCACGTGGCCTGGTCGGCGGAGGCGGTCGAGTTGTTGACCGAGGCGCGACCATGGCCGTCCGGTGGCCGCGTGCGCCGCGCCGGGGTGTCGTCGTTCGGCATCAGCGGTACCAACGCACACGCCATCCTGGAGGAAGCACCCGCCCGCCCCGCCCCGGCGGCACCGGCCGAGCGTCCCCGCAGCGATGCCGCCATCCCGTGGCTGGTGTCGGCGAGGTCGGAAGCTGGCCTGCGGGCCCAGGCGGATCGCTTGCGCCAGTGGCTGATTCGCCATCCCGACCTGGACGCGTGGGATGTCGCGCACACGTTGCTGACCTCCCGTGCTCGGCTCGATCGGCGCGCGGCCGTCGTCGGCCGGGACCGGACCGAACTGCTGGCCGGTCTGGCCGAGCTGTCCGTGGGTGCGCCCGGCACCATCGAGGCGAATGCGAATACAGGTATGTCGGCGTTCCTGTTCACCGGACAGGGCGCGCAGCGAGCCGGAATGGGCGCGCAGTTGTACGCCGCCTTCGACGTGTTCGCCGCGGCCTTCGACGAGGTGTGCGCGCAGATCGATCCGCTGCTGGGTCGATCGCTGAAGGAGCTGGTGTTCGGCGAGAACGATGCGACGGCAGACGCTCCCCGCGGTGGCTCGTCGAGCGATGACGCGAACGGCCGGGGTCTGCTGGATCGGACGGAGTTCACCCAGCCCGCCCTGTTCGCCTTCGAGGTGGCGTTGTTCCGGCTGGTCGAGTCGTTCGGCGTCGAACCGGACATGGTGATCGGACATTCGATCGGAGAGTTGGCGGCCGCGTACGCGGCGGGGGTGTGGTCGTTGCCGGACGCGTGCACCCTGGTGGTGGCGCGTGGACGGTTGATGGGCGCACTGCCGGCGGGCGGGGCCATGCTGGCCGTGGCATTGCCGGCGGATCGAGCGGCACAGGTGCTCGCCGAATTCTCGGAACGGGTGTCGATGGCCGCCGTGAACGGTCCGTCGTCGGTGGTCTTGTCGGGTACGACGGAAGCGATCGAGGCGATCGCGGAAAGACTGGCGGTCGACGGTGTGCGGACCTCGCGGCTGCGGGTCAGCCACGCGTTCCATTCGGCGCTGATGGAGCCGATGCTCGATGAATTCCGCACGGTCGCACAGGGGTTGACCTACCGCCGCCCGAACATCCCCATGCTGTCGAATGTTTCGGGTCTGGTGGCCGAGGCCGAAGTGACCGATCCGGAGTACTGGGTCGAACAGGTGCGCGGTTGTGTGCGATTCGCACCAGGGATCGAGACGCTGGCACGGGCCGGTGTGCGGCGGTTCCTGGAAATCGGCCCGGATGCCGTGCTGGCTGCGATGACTCGCGAGTGCCTTGCCGAGACTCCGGACCTCGAGGCCGAGTCGATGGTGATCGCGACCGCGCGCCGCTCGACCGACGAGCCGATCCAATTCGTCTCCGCGCTGGCGCAGGCCGCGGTCACCGGAATGGCGGTGGACTGGACGCCGCTGTTCGTGGGCCGCTCCGCGGCCCGGGTGGACCTGCCGACGTACGCGTTTCAGCACCAGCGGTATTGGTTGCGCCCGACCAGCGGGCACGATATCCGGCAATCCGGTCTCGATGATGCGGACCATCCGCTGCTGAGCGCGATGGTGCGACTGCCGGATTCGCCGGACGCGGTATTCACGGGCACGTTGTCACAAGCGGATCAGCCCTGGCTGGGCGACCACATTATCGGCGGTGTCGCATTGCTCCCCGGCGCCGCCCTGGTGGACCTGGCGCTGCATGTGGGTTCGATGGTCGACTGCCCGTACGTGGGGGAGCTGGTGCTCGAGGCCCCGCTGCCGGTGCCGTCCGTGGGCGCTGTCGAGCTGCGGGTCGTGGCGAGCGGACCGGATGAGACCGGTGCCGCCACGGTGTCGGTGTACTCCCGTCCCCGCATTGCTGCTGCGACACAGGAGCATTCGGCACAGTGGGTGCGCCACGCCGTCGGGACGGTCACCGCCCGATCGGATGCGCCGACACTCGGCTCGGATCAAACGAGTTGGCCGCCGGCCGGTGCGACGGCCATCACGCTCGCGGACGCGTATGCGGGACTGGCGGAATCGGGCTATGAGTACGGACCGGTGTTCCGCGGCCTGACCGCGCTGTGGCGAAGCGACGGCGAGCTCTTCGCGGAGGTCGAGCTGCCCGAGCCCGCCCGCTCGGAGACCGCGGGATTCGGGGTGCATCCGGCGCTGTTGGACGCCGCGCTGCACGCGATCCTGCTCGGCGGCTCGGCTCCCGCGCGACCGAATGCGGTTGTCGTCCCGTTCTCGTGGGAGAACGTCGCGTTGTACGCGACCGGGGCGACATCGCTTCGGGTCCGTGTGACGCAACAGGATGCCGCCGACGGTGACGAGCGGATTGCCGTGACCCTCACCGATACCGCGGGCATGGTGGTGGCCGAAGTCGGCGCGCTGACCTTGCGGCCGGTGTCGGTCGAGGCTCTCGGCGCTGCGCCGCGCCACAGCGAGGGGCTCGGTTACGGCGTCGACTGGATCGCGCTGCCCACATCAGCGTCCGATCTGCCGACCGGCGTGTGGAGCGCTACCGATGACGGGGAAACCGTCGCGATCGCCGGACGGATTGCCACGGTGGTGCGGCTCGACGCCGAACCCGACGGACATCCCGCGGACCCGGTCGTCGCCGATCTCCCTACGGCAGTACGAGATTCGGTGACGGCACTGACGCAGCGAGTGCAACGACTGCTGACTGCGGACGGGCCCATTGTCGTCGTCACGCGGCATGCGGTCGCGGTGCATCCCGGCGAGGTCGTGGACTTGCTCGCCGCGGCGGCCTGGGGTCTGCTGAGCTCCGCACAGAGTGAGCATCCGGACCGGATCTTCGTCATCGATGTCGACGACTGGTCGGACTATCGACGGTGTGCGGAAATGGTTTTGACGGCCGAAGGCGAAGCACAGCTCGCTGTGCGCCGTGGAGCAGCCCACACACCGCGTCTGAGCCGGATCGGTTCGGATGTCGTCGAGGTGGCCACAGCACAGCATGCTGGGGCGCTCGGCGACAACTCGGTGTCCGCCGACAGGTCGACCTGGGCACTGGCCTTGCTCGGCAAGGGAACTTTGTCGGCGGACAACTTCCGCCTGGCCGAGGATGCGAGCGCGTCCGAACCGCTTGCGGCCGGGCAGGTCCGGGTGAGTATGCGGGCGGTCGGCGTCAATTTCCGCGATGTGCTGATCGCGTTGGGCACCTATCCCGATGCCGATGCCCGGATCGGTAGTGAAGGCGCCGGAATCGTGCTCGAGGTGGCACCTGATGTGACCGAATTCGGGCCGGGGGATCGGGTTTTCGGGTTCATTCCTGGTCTCGGTTCGACGGTGGTGGCCGATCGCCGATTGCTCGCGCGGATGCCGAGCGGCTGGTCCTTCGCCCGAGCGGCGGCCGTGCCCGCGGTGTATGCGACGGCTTATTTCGGTTTGGTCGATCTGGCTGCTGCGCAGCCTGGTGAGACTCTGCTGTTGCACGCGGCCACCGGTGGTGTGGGTATGGCTGCGGTGCAGTTGGCTCGGCATCTGGGTTTGCGGTTGTTGGTCACCGCGAGTGAACCGAAGTGGGATGTGCTGCGGGAGTTGGGTTTTGCCGATGATGAGATCGGTGATTCGCGGTCGTTGGATTTCGAGGGAAAGTTCCTCGAGGTGACCGGGGGCCGTGGTGTGGATATCGTGCTCGACTCGTTGGCGGGTGAGTTCGTGGACGCGTCGTTGCGGTTGTTGCCGCGGGGTGGTCGGTTCATCGAGATGGGGATGCTCGACCGGCGTGACCATGACGTGGTGGCAGCCGAACACCTGGGCGTGGACTACCGCAGCTTCGTACTGCTCGACGCGGATCCGGAACGACTTCAGCAGATCCTGCGCGCACTGGTCGAACTGTTCGACGCCGGGACGCTGGCTCCCTCCCACACCACCGCATGGGACCTGCGGCAGTTGCCCGAGGCGTTCCGGCATGTCAGCCAGGCCCGGCATATCGGCAAGAACGTACTGACCGTGCCGACGCCGCTGCTTGCCGAGGGCACCGTCCTGATCACCGGCGGCACCGGCGGATTGGGTGCCGTGGTCGCACGACACCTGATCACCGCGCACGGGGTGCGTCGGGTGCTGTTGGCAAGCAGGCGCGGACCGGACACACCCGGTGCGGCCGAGCTACGTGAAGAACTCGGCACGTTCGGCGCGCACGTCGATATCGTCGCCTGCGATGTGGCCGATCGCACCGCGCTGGACAGGATGCTGGCACAGATCCCGCCGCAGCATCCACTGACGGGTGTCATCCACACCGCCGGTGTGCTCGCCGACGGCTTGTTCGCGACCATGACATCCGAGCAGATCGCGAACGTGCTGCGCCCGAAGGTCGATGCGGCGTGGCATCTGCACGAGGCGACCAAGGACCTCGATCTGTCGCTGTTCGTGCTCTATTCGTCCATCGCGGGCGTCATCGGTAATCCGGGGCAGGCGAATTACGCCGCCGCCAATGTCTTCCTCGATGCATTGGCGCAATACCGTCAGGTCAGCGGCCTGCCCGCCACCTCGGTGGCTTGGGGGCCCTGGCGGCAGAACACGGGGATGACCAGCGCCTTCGGTGCGGCCGACTTCGCTCGGCTGCGGCGCGAGGGCTTCGCACCCCTGGACAACGAGGATGGGATGGCGCTGTTCGACGCGGCACTGGCGGGTGGTAAATCCGCGTTCGTGGCCGCACGGGTCGATCGGACCGCGCTGGCCGAGGCCGGTCCCGATGAGCTGCGCGCGGTGATGCGCGGTTTGGCGCGGCCCGGTCGGCGGCGGGCAGCCGCCGGTGCCGCGCGGGATTCGTCGGACCTGGCGTCGCAACTGCTCGGCCGCTCGACGGCCGAGCAGGAAACCATCGTGCTCGACGTGATCCGCACGCAGGCCGCCGCCGTTCTCGGTCACGAGGACATGGAGACGATCGCACCGAATAAACCATTCACCGATATCGGATTCGATTCGCTCGGCGTCATGGAGTTCCGCAACCGGCTGAAAACCACTGCCGGCGTGCAGTTGTCCCCGACCGCGATGTACGACCACCCGACACCGGTGGCGCTGGCCGACTTCCTCCGGCAGGAGATCGCGCTGGTCGAGGACCCGGCCGAGCGGATCGCGGCCGACATCGACACCCTGGCGCGCAGTTGCGCCGCCGCCGATCTGTCGACCGCCGACCGTTCGGTTATCGCCAGCAAGCTGATGGCGATGTGGCGACGGCTGAAGGGCAAGGATACCGACGAGATCGAGCAGCACGCGGATGCCGAGAGCCTCGAAACCGTCGACGACAGTGAACTTTTCGCATTTATCGACCACCTCAGCTGAACTGGCACGAGCAGGAGTCTCCACCGATGGCCGACAACGACGAACTTCGCAGATATCTCAGGAAGACCGCGAAGGAACTGTACGAAACCAAACAACAGCTGAGCCAGCTCATCGACCGGTCGAATGAGCCCATCGCCGTGGTCGGTATGGCCTGCCGCTACCCGGGCGGCGTGCGCTCACCCGAGGAACTGTGGCGCATAGCGGCGAACGGCGTTGACGCTGTCGGGGATTACCCGTCCGACCGTGGCTGGGACCTGGACCGGCTGTTCGATCCCGACCCGGATGTGCCGGGGACGATCTACACCCGCCAGGGCGGATTCCTCGATTCCCCGGCAGATTTCGATGCCGCCTTCTTCGGTATCAGCCCGCGTGAGGCCGCCGCGATGGATCCGCAGCAGCGGCTGATGCTGGAGGCGTCCTGGGAGGCGCTGGAGGACGCGGGTATCGACCCGGCATCGCTACGCGGCAGCGACACCGCCGTGTTCGCCGGTGTCAATCACCAGAACTATGGTCCACGAATCGGCTCGCCCGCGCTCACCGCCGAGTCCGAAGGCCATGCGTATCTCGGCGTGGCGACCAGTGCGCTGGCCGGGCGGATCTCCTACACCCTCGGCCTCGAGGGGCCGGCCATTTCGGTCGATACCGCGTGCTCGTCGTCGCTGGTGGCGCTGCATCTGGCGTGTCAGGCCCTGCGCCGCGACGATGCCACCCTGGCGCTGGCGGGCGGCGTGACCGTGATGTCGGATCCGGCGCTGCTCATCGCCTTCGCGCGGCAGCGCGCACTGTCACCGGATGCCCGCTGCAAGGCGTTCGCGGCGGCCGCCGACGGCACCGGCTTCTCCGAGGGCCTCGGCTTGCTGGTACTCGAGCGGCTTTCGGACGCACAGCGATTGGGGCACAACGTACTCGCCGTGGTGCGCGGCACCGCGGTCAACCAGGACGGGGCGAGCAACGGGCTGACAGCCCCCAACGGATCGTCACAGGAACGGGTCATCACCCAAGCGCTCACCGATGCGGGCCTGGAACCGTCGGATATCGACGCGGTGGAAGCACACGGCACGGGCACGATGCTCGGCGATCCGATCGAGGCGCGGGCGCTGATCAGCGTCTACGGCACCCGGCGTACCTCGGATCCGTTGCGCCTCGGATCGCTCAAGTCCAATATCGGCCACACCTCGGCGGCGGCGGGCGTCGGCGGTGTGATCAAGATGATCGAGGCGATGCGCCACGGCGTGCTGCCGAAGACACTGCACGTGGACGCGCCGACCCCGCATGTGGATTGGTCGGCGGGCACTGTGCGGCTGCTCCAGGAGAGCGAGCCGTGGCCCGCGGGCGAACGGATTCGGCGCGCGGGCGTGTCGTCGTTCGGGGCCAGTGGAACCAACGCTCACGTCATCCTCGAGGAGGCGCCCACCGCACCGGTTGCCGAGCAGAGCCCGACCGCCGGCGACGCTGCCGAGTGGGGCGACGCCGAGCAGCCGTGCACGTCCGAATTCGTGCCCCTGCTGGTATCGGCGAGTTCCGAGGCGGCGCTGCGCGCACAGGCGCATCGCCTGCGGCAGTGGATGATCGGTGACAGCGAGGCCGACCCGTGGGATACCGCTCATGCGCTCACCACCTCGCGGGCCCGGCTGGATTGGCGGGGCACCGTCATCGGACGCGATCGCACCGAACTGCTGACGGGTCTGGCGGCCCTTGCCAGCGGCGTGTCCGGACCCGATGTGGTTCGCGGTGTGGTCGGCTCGGGTCGCACCGCGTTCCTGTTCACCGGCCAGGGCGCGCAGCGCCCCGGCATGGGTGCGCGACTGTATGCGGCGTTCCCGGCGTTCGCGGCGGCACTGGACGAGGTGTGCGCCGTATTCGATCCGTTGCTCGGATGTTCGTTGCGCGATGTGATGTTCACCGAAGACCGCCCTACCGGCGACACGACCGGTCCCGCCGCGACGCCGCTGGATCGTACGGAATTCACCCAACCCGCGCTGTTCGCGTTCGAGGTGGCGCTGTACCGGCTCGTCGCGTCGTTCGGGGTGACCGCCGATGTGCTGCTCGGCCACTCCATCGGTGAATTGGTCGCGGCGTATATCGCCGGGGTCTGGTCGCTCCCGGACGCGTGCGCGCTGGTGGCGGCGCGCGGGCGGCTGATGGGTGCGCTGCCGCCGGGCGGGGCGATGCTGGCGGCGGCCGTATCCGAAGACGAGGCCGTCGCGCTGCTGGCCGAATACCAGGACCGGCTGTCGCTGGCCGCCGTGAACGGTCCGTCCTCGGTGGTGCTGTCCGGCGATGTGGACGCCGTCGACGATATCGAGCGGATGCTCGGCGATCGGGGGCGCAAGACCAACCGGTTGCGGGTCGGTCATGCGTTCCATTCGGCGCGGATGGAACCGATGCTGGCCGAATTCCGTGCGGTGGCACAGCGATTGACCTATCGGATGCCGACCATCTCGGTCGTCTCGAATGTGTCCGGCGCCGTCGTCGATCGCGAGCTGACCGAGCCGTCGTATTGGGCGGATCAGGTGCGGGCGGCCGTTCGCTTCGCCCCGGGCGTGGAGACGTTGGCCGCGACCGGCGTCCGCCGGTTCCTGGAGGTCGGCCCCGACGCCGTCCTCGCGGCGATGACCCGGCAATGTCTGGCCGAGGAACCCGATCTCGAGGCGCGGTCGGTGGTGGCCGCGGCCGGTCGGCGCGATGCCGACGAGGCGGCGCAGTTCACCGCGTTCCTGGCCGCCGCGCATGCCGCCGGGCTCCCAGTGGATTGGCGGCCGCTCTACGCGGGCCGATCGACGCGCCGAATCTCGTTGCCCACCTATGCCTTCCAACGGCAACGGTATTGGGTGCCGCCCACTGACGGTCTCGGCGATGTGGGTCGTGCCGGTCTATTGTCGATCGACCATCCCATGCTGGGCGCAGCGGTGGCCATTGCGGGCAAGGACGAATGGCTGTTCACCGGAAGGCTTTCGACGGCGTCGCAGACCTGGATCGCCGATCACCTGGTGTTCGGCGCGGTGCTGCTGCCCGGCACCGGCTTCGTGGAACTTGCGCTGGCGGCCGGTGCTCGCCTCGGTGTCGAGATCGTCGAGGAGTTGGTCCTCGAAGCACCGCTGCGGATGGACGAGCACACCGAAATCGATATCCAGATCAGTGTGGAAGCCGCCGATGACGACGGACGCAGGCGCTTCGTCGTGGTGTCGAAGCTTGTCGAGGACGCCTTCGTGATCGACGGCTCGCCGGGGTCGCGGACCGGCACGAGCGCGATCACACATGCGCGCGGCGTCTTCGCGCCCGCGCAGTCGAACGACGCGCCGATGACCGGCCGCAACCTCGGCCCGGCGGCGCAGGACGATGTCGTCTCCGGCGAGCCGATGTACGACCGGTTGGCCGCGCGCGGACTCGGATACGGCCCCGCGTTCCAGAATGTCGCCCGCCTGTGGCGTACCGGTGACGATCTCGTGGCCGAGGTGCGCGTGTCCACCGAACTCGATGCCGACGCCGCCCGCTTCGCCATCCATCCCGCGCTGCTGGATTCGGCACTGCACGCCGCCGTCGAGGAGCTCGGCGCCGAGCTGCCGCAGGACCAGGCGCCGCTGCCGTTCTTCTTCACCGGCGTGCAGGTGTATCGCCGCGGTGTGACGGCCGCGCTGGCGCGCATCCAGCGCAGCGGAGCCGACAGTGTGCGGCTCGAACTCGTCGATGAATCCGACGCTGTCGTGCTGACCATCGAGGCGCTACAGGCGCGACCGGTGCACAGCCGGGCCCTGCGCGATGGCCGGACTTCGGCACGTCACGCGCTCTACGATGTGCAGTGGAGCGTCGTCGAATCCCGTACGCAGGCAGGCCCGGAGGGTCGGCGAATGGCCGTCGTCGGTGCCGCGTCGACGTCCGGATTCGATGAGAACTACCGCGATATGGCCGCCCTGGCCGAGGCAACCGGCGACAACGTCCCTGACCTCGTCGTGTGGTGCGCCGATGACCTCGAGCCGTCGATTGATTCCGGACCCGGTTCGGCGGAACTCGTACGCCGACGTGTGCACACCGTGCTGGAGTCGGTCAGATCGTGGTTGCGTCTGCCGACGGCCGAGGACGCACGGCTGATCGTGGTGACCCGCAACGGGGCTGGTCTGGTCGGTGAGGATCCCGATCTGGCCGCGGCCGCCTCCTGGGGTGTGGTGCGCAGCGCCCAATCCGAGCATGTCGGTCGAATTGTCCTGGTGGACATCGACAATGCGGCCGCGGTCACCCCCGATCTCATCGTGGCGGCCCTGCGGACCGAGGAGGCGCAGCTGGCGGCCCGCGCGGACGCGCTGTTCGCGCCGCGGCTGACCCGGCACGAGGTGTCCGCGACCGACGCCGGTCCGGCGTTCGGCTCGGGTGCGGTGCTGATCACCGGTGGTACGAGCGGGCTCGGCGCCCTGGTCGCACGACATCTGGCCGCTGTGCGGGGCGTTCGTGAACTGGTACTGGTCTCCCGGCGTGGCACGCAGGCCGACGGTGTCGCCGAACTCGTCACCGAATTGGGTGAACTCGGCGCTCGGGCACGGGTACTGGCCTGCGATGTCAGCGACCGTGCCGCCGTGGCGACGCTGCTCGACGAAATCGCCGACGGTCCCGCGCTGACAGCTGTCGTGCACGCGGCCGGACTGCTGGCCGACGGGACCGTCGAAACCCTCACCGCCGAGCAGATCGACCGGGTACTGGCACCGAAGGTCGATGCGGCGCTGCACCTGCACGAACTCACCCTGGACCGCGACCTGTCGGCCTTCGTCATGTTCTCCTCGATCGCGGCGGTGCTCGGATCGGCGGGACAGGCCAACTACGCGGCGGCGAATTCGGTCCTGGACGCCTTGGCTCGACGGCGTGTCAACGCGGGTAAGCCCGCGGTGTCGGTGGCATGGGGACCGTGGAGTCAAGACAGCGGGATGGTGGCCGAACTGGGTGCGGCCGCCGTGGAACGCCTGTCGCGCATGGGCTTTCGCCCACTCGCACCGGCCGATGGCCTCGCGCTGCTCGAGCTGGCGACCGATGCCGGCGCTCCCTTCCTCGCCGCGGTCGACTTCGACCTCGCCGCACTATCGGTCCAGGCGCGCGCCGGCATGCTGGCCTCGCCCCTGCAATCATTGGTGCCGTCCCCGCGACGCGTGAGCACGGGGGGCGGGTACCTGATGCGACGGCTGGCCGCGGCCGGGCCGGACGAGCACGACGCGATCGTTCTCGATTTCGTCCGAGAGCAGGTCGCCGCGGTGCTCGGGCACCCGTCAGGATCGGTGATCGACGCCGAAAAGCCTTTCAGTGAACTGGGATTCGATTCGCTCGGCGCGGTGGACTTCCGCAACCGGCTGGCCAAGACCACGGGTCTGCGGCTGCCGTCGACGCTGGCCTTCGACTATCCGACGGCGAAGGCCATTGCCCGGTACCTGCGCGCGCAACTCGACGGTGCGGGCGCGGCGGCGAATGCCCAGCCGGCGCGCCGCCGGACGCGCGCCGATGAGCCGATCGCGATCGTCGGCATGGCCTGCCGTTATCCCGGCGGTGTCGAATCGCCTGGCGGGCTGTGGGATCTCGTGTCGTCCGGCACCGACGCCATCGGTCGATTTCCCGACGACCGGGGCTGGCCCCTGGAACGCCTGATCCATCCCGACCCCGACAACCCCGGCACGTCATACGCCCGCGAGGGCGGGTTCCTGGCCGACGCGGCCGGTTTCGACGCGGCCTTCTTCGGGATCGGCCCACGCGAAGCGGTCGCGATGGATCCGCAGCAGCGGCTGCTGCTCGAGGTGTCGTGGGAGGCGTTGGAGCACGCCGGAATCGATCCGACCTCGTTACGGGGCAGCGACACCGGCGTCTACACCGGCGTGATGTACCAGGACTACGAGGTGCTCACCCGCAAGGGCGGGCCGGAGGCCGAGGGCTATATCGGGACCGGCGCCGCGGCGAGTGTGGTCTCCGGACGCGTCGCGTACACGCTGGGTCTGGAAGGACCTGCGATGACAGTGGATACCGCGTGCTCGTCGTCGCTGGTGGCATTGCACGTCGCGTGCCGGGCGCTGCGCCAGGGGGAGAGTTCGCTCGCGCTGGTTGGCGGCGCGACGGTGATGTCGACGCCGATGGTGTTCGTGGAGTTCTCCCGGCAGCGTGGTCTCGCGCCGGACGGTCGGTGCAAGTCCTTCTCGGCCGCGGCCGACGGGGTGGCCTGGGCCGAGGGCGCCGCCGTGCTGGTGGTGGAACGGCTGTCGGACGCACAGCGATTGGGCCACAACGTCCTGGCCGTGGTGCGCGGCACCGCGGTCAACCAGGACGGCGCGAGCAATGGCCTGACCGCGCCCAATGGTCCCTCGCAGGAGCGGGTGATCGCGGCGGCGCTGGCCGATGCGGGCCTGCGCCCGGACGAGGTGGACGTGGTGGAGGCGCACGGTACCGGGACGGCGCTCGGTGATCCGATCGAAGCCCAGGCCCTGCTGGCCACCTATGGGCAGGAGCGCGCGGATCGGCCGCTACGCCTCGGCGCGCTCAAGTCCAATATCGGTCACACTCAGGCGGCTTCCGGCGTGGGCGGGGTGATCAAGATGGTGCAGGCTTTGCGGCACGAGATGTTGCCGAAGACCCTGCACGTGGACGAGCTATCGCCCCATGTGGATTGGTCGGCGGGCGCGGTGCGGGTGCTGACCGAGGCGGAGCCGTGGCCCGCGGGCGAGCGGACGCGCCGGGCCGGGGTGTCATCCTTCGGGATCAGCGGCACGAACGCCCATGTGATTCTCGAGGAAGCACCGGCGGCACGTCCGGTCACGACAGCAGATGGTGAATCGCCCTCCGTCGCATCGGGTTTCGTGGCCGATTCGAAGATTGCGGTGCCGCTGGTGCTATCGGCGAAGACGGTGGAGGGGTTGCGCGGGCAGGCCGCGCGACTGCAGGACTGGCTGGCCGACCGTCCCGAGGTGGATTCGTGGGCGGTGGCGCGCTCATTGTGCGAGTCACGGGCGTTGTTGGATCGGCGCGGGATCGTCGTCGGAGGTGACCGGGCCGAACTGCTGGCCGGACTGAACGCCCTGGCTGCGGGCTCGGTGTCGCCCGGTGTGGCCGAGGGCGCCGTCGGTTCGGGGAAGACGGCGTTCCTGTTCACCGGTGGCGGCGCGCAGCGAGTGGGCATGGGCGCCGGGCTGTACGCGGCGTTCCCGGTGTTCGCGACGGCACTGGACGAGGTGTGCGCCGAGTTCGATCGGCACCTCGGCGGGTCGCTGCGGGAGGTCATGTTCACCGATTCGGCGGGTGTGCTGGACGAGATGGGGTGGATGCAGCCCGCGCTGTTCGCCTTCGAAGTGGCGATGTTCCGGTTGCTCGAATCATTCGGCGTGGGACCCGATGTGGTCGCGGGTCATTCACTCGGCGAGCTGACCGCGGCCTACGTCGCGGGCGTGTGGTCGCTCTCGGATGCGTGTGAGCTGGTAGCGGCACGCGGCCGGCTGATGGGGTCGGCTCCGGCCAGTGGCGCGATGCTGGCGGCGGCGGTCTCGGAGGCCGAGGCCGCCGAGCTGCTGACCGGCTTCGGTGACCGAGTGTCGCTCGGCGCGGTGAACGGGCCGGAGTCGGTGCTGTTCTCCGGATACGCCGATGCTGTCGGTGAGATTCAGCGGCGGCTCGCCGACGCGGGCCGTAAGAATACGTTGCTGCGGATTTCGCATGCCTCGCATTCGGTGCTGATGGAACCCATTCTCGACGAATTCCGCTCGGTGGCAGAGCGATTGACCTATCGCGAACCGCTGCTGCCGATCGTGTCGAATGTGTCGGGGACGCAGGTGGGGGCGGAGGTTCGCGATCCGGCGTACTGGGTGGCACAGGTGCGTGGCTGCGTGCGGTTCGCGCCCGGCATCGACAGCCTCATCGAGTCGGGTGTGCGTAGATTCGTCGAGATCGGTCCCGACGCGGCGCTCACCGCGATGGCCCGGGAGTGTTTGGCGGAACACCCGGAGGTCGGCGCGGCGTCGATCGTGGTTGCCTCGTCCCGACGATCGACCGACGAGGCGTTCCAGTTCGTCACGGCCCTCGCCCAGGTGCATGTGGTCGGTACGCCGGTGGACTGGCCACTGCTGTTCGGCGCCCGTGGTACCGGACCGATGGAACTGCCCACCTACGCCTTTCAGCACAAGCGGTTCTGGTTGCAGCCGCAATCCGACGAGGTGGTCGGCTCGTTCGGACATCCGCTGGTCACGAATATGGTGCCGCTCGCGGGCCGGGACCAGTGGCTGTTCACCGGACGACTCTCGGTGCGAACCCATCCCTGGATCGCCGACCACGCGGTGTTCGGTTCGGTGCTGCTGCCCGGCACGGCCTTCGCGGAATTGGCGCTGACGGCGGGTGCGCAGCTGGACGTCGCTGTCATCGACGAGTTGCTGCTGGAAGCCCCGCTCGTCTTCGCCGATGGTGCGGAGGTCGATCTTCAGGTGAGTGTCGAGGAAGCCGACGACGCGGGACGGCGCAGGTTCGCGATCTATTCGCGAACCGACGCCGCAGATCGGGACGCGGCGGATCGGGATCGATGGGTCCTGCACGCCGGTGGTGTGCTGACCGCCGCCGACGGGGACGAAGTTCCCACCTGGAGCGAAGCGAACTGGCCGCCCTCCGGGGCCCAGCCGTCGGAAAACGCTCTCTATGATCGATTGGCGGACAAAGGATTCGACTACGGTCCGGTTTTCCAGGGTGTCACGGCGATGTGGACGCGTGGCGAGCAGACATTCGCCGAAGTCTCCCTCGACGACTCGGTGAGCGGTTCGGCAGCCGCATTCGGCATCCATCCGGCACTGCTCGACGCCTGCCTGCACGCGGCCATCGACGGTCTGAACAGCGGTCTGCCACCGGAGCAGCTGCCATTGCCCTTCTCTTTCACCGGCGTTCGGTTGTGGCGCTCCGGCGTCGCCGCGATGCGCGCACGGGTGAGCCGGGACGCCGACGGGCAGGTGAGCATCGCCGCGATCGACGAGACCGGGGCGGTCGTGCTGACGATCGACGCGGTTGCCGCGCGTCCCATCGATGCCGCGGCGCTGCACGCGGTGGCCGCGGTTCGGCGCTCATCGCTGCTGAGCTTGCGGTGGATCCCGTCGGAGCTGCCCGCACCGGCGGCGGGCGGAGTGCTCGCGACCCTGGGCGCGGTTCGGGTGCCCGGCATCGATCTGCACTATCGCGATGTCGCGGAAATGATTGCGGCAGAGTCCGTTCCGGACGTGGTCGTCTGGTCGATCGCCGATCCGACCGCCGTCGGGCACGGTCGGATCGACGGCGATACGGCCGCCGCGGTGCGGAGCTCGATCCACTCGGCCTTGGCCACCGTGCGATCCTGGCTCGCCGACGAGCGGCTGGCCGATACCCGCCTGGTGGTGGCGACTCGCGGCGCGGCCGGTATGCCGGGGGAGTCCGTCGACCTGGCGGCCGCCGCGGTGGCGGGGCTCATCCGCACCGCACAATCGGAATATCCGGGCCGCATCGTGCTGCTCGACCACGACGGCGAGCTCAGTGACGCCGTCGTGCGCGGCGCGATCGAGTCGGATCCAGCCCAGGTGGCGATCCGCAACGGCGCAATGTTCGTGCCGCGTCTCGGCGCCATGGATAGTCGCGTCGCAAGAGCCGAAACATTGGGCGGAACAGGCGCATTCGGCGACGGCACCGTCCTGATCACCGGCGGCACCAGTGGACTCGGCGCGGTGATGGCCCGACACCTGGTTCGCACCCACGGCGTCGAACACCTACTGCTGGTTTCCCGGCGTGGCGACGCGGCACCCGGTGTAGCGGAGCTGGTCGACGAACTGACCCGGCTGGGCGCCGAAACCCGGGTCGCCGCATGTGATGTCGCCGATCGGGCCGCTGTGGCGGCGGTACTCGATGCGATCGGGACCGAGCACCCGCTGACCGCGGTGATCCATTCCGCGGGCATGATCGATGACGCCACGATCGAAACATTGAGCGCGGACCAGCTCGACCGCGTGCTGGCCCCAAAGGTGGACGGTGCCCTGAACCTCCACGAGCTCACCCGCGAGCACGAGCTGGCGGCGTTCGTACTGTTCTCCTCGGCCGCCGCGCTGCTGGGCTCGGCCGGGCAGGGCAACTATACGGCGGCGAACGCGTTCCTCGACGGTCTCGCCCGTGCCCGCAGGTCCGAGGGGTTGTCCGCCTTGTCGATCGCCTGGGGTCTCTGGAACGAAGACACCGGCATGGCGGGCGCCATGGACCGTGCCACCGTGGCACGGTTGGCGCGAATGGGCATCAAGGTACTCGGCGACGACGACGGGACCGCACTGCTCGACGCCGCGATCGTCACCGACGAAACACTGGTCGCCGGTGTCGAGTTCGATAAACCGGCGCTCGCGGCGCAGGCCAGAGCGGGGCTGCTGCCCGAGGTGCTCAGTGGGTTGGTCCCCGCGCGTGCCCGGCGCACGACGAGCGCAGCGGCCGGGGGCGGTCTACTGGCGCAGCAACTCGCCGCCACCCCGGAGGACGAGCGCGACGCGCTGGTGCTCGGCTTTGTGCGCGAGCACACCGCGGCGGTTCTCGGTCACGCGTCGGCCGATGCCATCGATCCCGAAACTCCGTTCAGCGAACTGGGTTTCGACTCCCTCGGGGGTGTCGAGTTGCGCAATCGGCTCACCGAGGTGACCGGTATGAAACTGCCCACGACGCTGGTGTTCGATTACCCGACCGCCACCGCCGTCGCGAAACTGGTGCTCTCGCGCTGGGCGGACTCCTCGATCCCGTCGGCGATCGACGATCAGATCGCCGCCCTGCGCACGCTATTGGCGACGATACCGTCCCCGGCGGACAAGGCTCGGCTGGCCGAGCGGGTCCGCTCCACACTGGCCGAGGCATTGCCGGAACGGGAGGCCGTGGTCCCGAGCGACCGTGTCGCCGTCGAAGCGGCCAGCGCCGACGAACTCTTCGCGCTCATCGACCAGCAGATATCGACATAGTTAGGGAATGTGATGACAGACAACGACCTGGCGACGATCGAAATGTCCGGTGCGACGAGATCACTGCATCTGGAATGGGAGGATCCCGGCCTGGCCGTGCTCGGGCTGCTGCAACTGTCCCGCGAGGAACTGCTGGAGCGGCTGCGCTCCGGTGACCTGCCGCAACCGCCGCTGACCAAGTTGCTGAACATCGTGGTGGTGGAAGCCGAGCCCGGTCGGATGGTCCTGTCTCTCACACCGGACGAGCGGCACGTGAACTACCTCGGTGTCGTCGGCGGCGGTGTGGTCGGCGCGGTCCTCGACGTCGCGATGTGGGGTGCGGTGCATCTGTCGATCGAGGAACCGGCCATGGTAACGACCACCAGTATGAACACGAATTTCCTGCGCCGGGTCGCCCACGGCCAGGGCACGCTGCGCGCGATCGCCCACGCCGTGCACGTCGGTCGGACGACGGCGACCGCGGAAGCACGTCTCGTCGACGCCGCGGACAAGATCTACGCGACGGCGACCGCGACCTTCATCAAGTTGAGCGGCTGATACGAGGGCCGGGTGCTCGAGGAGATCTCCTCGAGCACCTGG